>JBDGVS010000411.1:0-5375 GCA_039585535.1 Gemmatimonadota bacterium
ATCACTCGACCCACTGATGGCCACGCCGGCCCCCAGCGAGAGAGCGGCCAATGCTCCCATGCCGGCCGGTGCCCACCAGAGGTTGGGAGCCCGTAGCGCATCGAGCGCGGGCAGGCAGAGCAGCACTCCAACCACGATCAACACGGCGAGTGCGCCGAATAGTCGCAATGTAAGCGCCATCCATACGAGCTCGACGATCGGAACCAGGATCAACATGACTGGCAAAGCGAGAAGAAGCGTTGCGAGCCAACCCAACATGCCTGTCGCTCGAGTCCCCAGGAGAGACGCGATGAGCGCGGCAGTCACCGCAGCCAGAGCGGGCAACTGTAGATGCATCGCACCCAGAGGCGCCGCGACCCCGAGCCCGACTGCGGCCACGATCGGAAGAACCAGAACTCCGAGCATGACCTCGTCGCGAGACAGCCACCGCCGACCGACGGCGACAACCGCTGTCATGACGGCAAGGATCCCGAGCGTCACCGCCAGCACGTACCAACCCTCACTGTGGAACAGGGAGCCATGAAGCGCGCCGAGTTCGGCATGCCGTTCGGAAACGCGATCGAGGAGCGTCGTCGCCATCCCGAAACCAGCTCCACCCACGAAGACGGCGACTCCCAGGCCCGCGAGCGCTCCGACCGGCCGGGCGCCACCTCTGCCCGCCACGACCACGAAGACCGCAAAGAGTCCCACGAGGAGCGCGGACAGCAGGTGCACCCCGACCTGCGGATAAGTGATGAGCCCGACACCCGGAACCGAGAAGTAGACCTGGTTCGGTGCGCTCACCTCGGACAGGTCAGCGCCACCGAAGTACTGCAGAGCCGACAGCGCGTGAAGGCCATGATGCTGAAGGGTCGACTCGGAAAGATTGTCCGGCGTATCGAAGGCCTGATGGTACACATGGGCGTTGTCGATTGCCGCAAAGTTCATCCCCTGAACGCCAGCCTCACGGAAGGGCGTGAAGTCCGTGCCGTTCGGCATGCGTTTGTAGACCTCGTATGCCAGCGAGGTCGTGAAGGGTGCAGGATCGAAATCGGCGAGAGCGTCCACGACCCAACCGTTCAGTTCGTTCGTCTCGAACATGATCGAGGGGCCACCTGCACCCCTCATCTCGAACGACAGAGCCAGATCGACATCCGCCATCCAGCGATGCTGATCGACGAAGGCACGAGCTCCGAGCAGGCCGAGCTCCTCGGCATCCGTGAAGAGGATGATGAGGTCGTTCCTCAACGGCTCGCCGGCGCGGATCGCTCGGACAGCCTCGATGATCGCCACCACACCGGCGCCGTCATCGGCAGCTCCGACAGCGATCTCCCGGCTGTCATAGTGCGCCGTTATCAACACGGTCCCCGTAGATGCCGTGCCTGGAATTCGGGCCACGATGTTACGCACTGTGGCAGACCTCACGAAGTCGGACAGTTGGGCCACCCCGTCCGGAACGCGTACGCGTGGGTTGGACAACACGCTCGTCGTCGTCTGGATCTCGGACTCGATACCGAGGTCGGCGAGCCGGTCCACAACCAGCTGGCGAACCCGCGCGTGTTCCGGTGAGCCCGTCGGATGCGCTTCACGTGCCAACTCAACGAGCGTGGCCATCGCTCGCGCCGACGAGAATGCGGTGTCGGGCGCGTTCGCGGGAACCGGACCTGGAATTCCTGTCCGTGAACTCGAGAAGACAGCCACGAGAAAGAGAATGACGAGCGTGGCGGGCCCTCGCCACGCAGGCACCGTCGCCTCCGTCTCGGAGGCCTTCTGTCGTGCGGCTGCCTTTTCTTGTTTCGCGCGCTCCTTCCCCTCCACTTTCGCCTGACGAGCGGCCTCTTTGGCCGCCTTCGCTTCGTCCTTCGTTCGCTTCTTCTCGGCCTTGCGCACTTCTTTGGCAGCCTTCGCACGCACCTTCGTCTCGTCGGATTTCCCCTTGGGCTCGGGAGAATTCTTCGGCGGCGTCGGGACAGCTGGAGCGGACTTCGCGGCGGGTGCAGGCTTCGCGGCGGGAGACTCACCCAGGAGTGAGGCGAGTTCCGCGTCGGACATCTCCTGACCGTCGTCCGGGAAGTCCTTGGCGAACTGCTCGCGGTCGTCGTCGGTTATCCCCAACTCGTCGTCAGACGGGAGTTCGGGGAATTTGTAGTCGCTCATGCTGTGTTGTCGGTTCGGTTCTGGTTCGTTTCGACGTCAGCGGGCAAGGCCACGCACCACATCGTCGATCGCAGCCCGTACCCGCGACGCAGGAAGACCCGATCCGTTCGTCAGAACAGAAAAGATCACCTCGCGCCCGTCGTCCCTTACGAGATAACCCGACAGGGAGTTCACGTTGCTTATCGTTCCGGTCTTGGCAAAGACCCGGCCCTCGAATTCGAGCAGTCGTCGCTCGAGGGTCGAGTCCTCCTCTCCCGGCCGGGCCAGCGCCTGACGGAAGTCATCCGCGTACGGACCGTCCCGCATCTCCTGTAGAATCCGCACCATCGCTCGCGGCGTCACCAGGTTGTATGCCGACAGGCCTGAGCCATCTCGTGCCGAGATATCCAGCGAGTCCACGCCCACCTCATTAACGAGGTACGACTCGACGACGCCGACACCCTCTCCCCACGACCCCTGGTTCCCGTACCGAGCGCCGAGCGCCCGGATCATCTGCTCCGTCATCCAGTTCTGACTCGGCTTCAGTATTCCACCGATCAGCTCCGAGACGGGTGGCGACTCCATAACGGCCAGCGTACCCACCCCGTCGGCATTCGCTGCCGTCTTCTCACAATACTCCCCTCCGTCCCCCGCGCCCGCTGCACTGCACGGAGGGGACTCTCCCCCGAGAGCCTCCGGGCGCGTCCAGCGAATCGTCCAGCCTCCCTCTACCTCGATCCCTGCCTGCTCGACGGCAGTCGCAAAGACCGCGACGGCCTGCCTGACAGGGTCACGTTGGGCGAACGACACGGTGTCGATCGAACCTCCACGAAGTCAGACGTGCCCATCGGCTCCCATTCGATACGCGCAGGGTCTCCGACAGACGCGCTCGCCTCGACGATCACACGAAGTTCGCCCTCGTCCATTGCGAACGCGCCGCCCGTCGACCCGTACGCGTACCGGAGATCTTCGACCTCCCATGTCGGCCCCACAGTCGCGGAATCGAACACGGTGACGTCGACAATGCCCGAGCCGGCGACGTACGTCACACCCGTCGCGCGCAGGCTGTCGGCCAGCGCGAGCAGTGCCTCCGTTCCTGATGCCCAGTAGCGATCGGAGAACGACGGATCCCCCGAGGCGATCAACTCGAGATCCCCTGCGAGAACAGATCCATGGCGTGCCCCGTCCGAGCGCAGCTCTGTACGGAAGCGGTGATCAGGCCCGAATAGCGACAGCGCCGTAGCCGTCACCAGAACCTTCTGATTCGACGCGGGCACGAACTTCCTGTGGGCGTTCCGGCTGTATAGCGTCCGGCCCGTCTCGGCATCCACCGCAAGGATCCCCATGTGGATCTGGTCGATGGGGGAGGTCTGGACCACGCCCTCGATCGCACCCCGATCGACGCTCGTTCCTCCGAATCCCAGCGTAGCGCACCCGGACAGGAAGCACGCGCCGGCCAACGTCGCCATCCGCATCATGGCCTGCCGGCCGAAAGACCCTCCGCGCCGCCGGCCGCCTGCTCCCGTTTCCAGCGTGCGGAGGAGTGCCTCGAGCACCTCACTGATACCACTCCCGCGAGACACCTCAGCGGGTGTCAGGCCCGTGTGGAGCTTCATGGCCCGGCCGAACGAGGTCGAGGTGGAGTAGCCGAGGGAGAAGGCAACGTCTTCGACCCGTCGACCGTCGTTTTCAAGACGCGCGCCCGCCTGGAGCATACGGCCCCAGAGCAAGATCCGACCCGGCGTCGGCAGCCCCTCGGACTGAAGCGCTTCGCGCAGTGCCGCAGTCGTCAGTCCGAGACCTGCGGCCAGCTTCTCCACCGAGGTCTCTGGGCCTGCGTGCTCGACCGCCCATCCCACAGCTGACGGTCCCGGCTCTGGAAGGCGCCCTCGGAGAGCGCGCTTCACCATCTGTGCGCGAGCCACGGAAAGCGCCCGATCCACGTCGCTTCGGATGCCGGTGGGCGGCAGACCGCCCAGAAGCACGCCGTCCACACCCAGCGTACCCAGATCGAAGTAACGCTCGGCGTGATCGGACTCGATACAGACGACGATCGCCATATCCGGACGTCGTTCACGAAGAACGGAGACACGACGTCCCACCCACTCTCGATGTGGGTGATCGCCATCCAGGAGGCAGGCATCGAGGACGACGTCTGCTGCCGCGGCCTTCAGATCCGCCCAATCCGTGAGCACGATCACATCGTGAGACCCGGCCAACGCCTCGGAGAGGCGGGCCGCAACGCGCGCGTCGGGCTGCAAAATCGCCAGTACGGCCAAGTATCAATCACCCGGACATGCGGGGATGGGAAAGTGCGAAGATGCCGGCCGAGAGCCGCCTAGTCCAGCCGCACCGCCGTTCCGTAGCAGAGCATCTCGGCGGCGCCCTTCATGACCATCGAAGTCTGGAAGCGCACAGCCACGACAGCGTCGGCATTGAGAAGCTGCGCCTCTTCGATCATCCGATCGATCGACTGCTCCCGGGCCTGTGCGAGCATCTTCGTGTACTCGTAGATCTCGCCGCCGGCCACATTGCGTAGCCCAGCGATCAGATCTTTGCCCAAGTGCTTCGTACGGACAGAGCTACCACGAACGAGTCCGAGAACTTCTGTGACCTCGGAGCCGGCAACAGTGGGAGTGGTGACGACGATCATCGCTGTACGTTCCGGTAGGGGTCGGTCTCGAGTTCACGTAGTCGCTCCCAGATCACCGACGCCAGAAGCATCAGCACCCCGATGGCGATCGCCCCGGTCCCCAGCTTCTCCCAGGGAGAGACCGATGAGCTGGCAAAAACGTACGTTCCGTACGTCATCCAGATCACCAGGCCGGAGATGAGAAGCACCCATCCGATCGGCCGATTGAGTCTCGCATTCACCTGATCCCATACCGAGCTCTGGGAATTCCCGGGGTGGAAGTGGAGGTCCTGGATATCACTCTTCATCGCCTGATACATGGCGAGCTCTCGCTGCAACTCGGTCGACGCGGCGAGCCCACGTTCGACATGCGCTCGCTCGTCGGGGCTGAGCTCACCGTCGAGATAGCGCATGAGCTCTTCACTGTTTACCGGGGCCGGGCGTTCGGGGCGAAGCGTGTCCATCGTCTACGGATACTCAACGTTCATGTTCACGAGCGCTTTCTTGAGCGCGCTACGTGCGTGATACAAGCGACTGGCGACCGTGCCTTCCGGGATCTCGAGGATCTGAGCGATCTCGGCATACCGGAAGCCCTCCAACTCTTTGAGCACCAGAATCTCTCTGTGCT
>JBDGVS010000412.1:0-2933 GCA_039585535.1 Gemmatimonadota bacterium
AGGCGAGCTCTAGCTGCCAGCCGCGCGCAGGAAGCGTCGGGCGAGTTGAGCGACACGATCCTCACCGTCGCGTTCGGCGTTCTCCAGGATCTGCGTCACCTGGGCCGTGAGGTCGGGATCGCCCCATCGATAGCCCGTCGCGAGCTCTGCGCTGCGAGAATCCCCTTCATCCGCGCCCTGGATCAGCGCCCAGGCGGCGGACTCGGCGTAGTACGGTGAGTCGGGGTCAGGAAGCCGGTAGTCGGGTTCGTCCTGATGGTCGTCTTCCTTGACGAACGCCCTCGACACTTCAGCTCCCGGGCTTTGGTAGCCGGATCTCCGGCTTCTCGGGGTCGGCGCGGTACAACACGATCGTGCGGCCGATCGTCTGGACGGAATGAACACCCTCCATCGCAGTCGCGATCGCGGTCGCGGCGTCGCGGACGGAAAGGGGTGCCGCTTCCTGGAGCTTCACCTTGAGAAGCTCCCGCGTATTGAAGGCGTCTCCGATAGAGCCCATCAGCGCGTCCGTCACTCCGTCGTTCCCAACGTGAACGATGGGCTTGAGTCGGTGGGCCAGCTTCCGGAGGTGCGCGCGCTGCTTCGATGTCAGGTCGGTCATGTCAGGAATCTACTAATCCGCAGGGCGTGGCACATCGCTTGCAATTCTACCCGGTGCGATGTGTGACATCGGTGGTTCGAGGCGTCGCAGAGAGTGAGAAGGAAAGAATCCGATTCCGACAGGAGGCAAATTATGCGCACACGGCCCGAGACGATTCTGATCCTCGCCCTCTTCGTTTTTGCTCTGACGGGGGTGGCCGCCACCTTCCTCGACGATGTCCGCCTTGGTGCGCACGATCCGGTCGAGGGTGCTGCCTACTCCGATCCTGCCTTCACTTCTTCGGACATCGACCCTGCCGATGCCTGGTTCGCGGCGGCTCGGCCCTACTGCAATCCCGTCGAAGTCGAGACCCGCCTGCGGTGGAGTGGCGCGCCTGGGACCGAACGTGGCACCATGAACGAAGCGGCCTGCTACGCGCTCGCGGGCAAGATCGACCGTGCCCGGGCCGCGATCCAGCGACTGCCCGAAGCTCGCCGTTACGAGGCGGCGGGGGTGGTCTTCGCCGCCGGGCATCCAGCCGCGGACGCCGGTGACAACGTCGCGGCCGGCCCGCTCATGGAGTTGGTCATCGAATACTGGCCGAACCACTACATGGCCCTTTATCACGCTGGGACCGCTGCCTGGGAACGAGGGGATCACGTCGCGTCCCACCGATACCTTACCGACTTCATGGCGGAATACGCGGTAGAGGATGGATGGAGGTCGAACGCACGTTCGATGCTGGAGGGCATGGCACGCTGAAGTAGGGTGGCCGACTATCGATGGCTGCGCTTCAGCGAGACACCCACCCGCCCGTCCGGGTCGGCGATGAGACCAGCGACCATGTCGCCGAAGGGGACATCCTCGTAGATCCCACGACTGCGGGATGCGAGCCAGGCGACAATGGCGCCGAGCGGGGCTCCGATCAGTACGCCCGTGGTGAGCCCGCTCTGGACACGGTCCACGTCCGCGCCGCCACCCTCGAGTCCACCCGTCAGGGCGCCGAGCGCGAAGCCCGCGGCGAAGCCAGCTGCAGAGCCTCCGACCATGGCGGGAGCCGAGGCCGGTTTGGTTCCGATCCTGCGCTGAATGCTTCGCGTCTGAGACAGCCGCACGGTAAAGACCCGGCTGCCCTGACGCAGCATGACCGAGTCTCCGCTGTAGTCGATTACTTCGGCCGTTACGAGGCGCGGTGCGTTGAACGCATAGGCGGGCATGGAAGGATCCCACCAGCTGATTCGGACCTCCTCACCCGTGAGCAAGGGTCTCGACTGGGCCTCGACGTCGATTGCCGGCCCAAACAGGAGCAACGCCAGGGTGGGTGGTGACAGGAGAAGTCGGGCAATGCGGGACATGGTCGGTTCCTCGGTTCGTGCACTGTGCATCGAAGGGTACCGAGCCGCGGAATCGCGGTGCATACGCGGTTCTACGTAGGCGCCGCTGGCCATGACGTAGCCGCATCGCGCACGGCGCCACATCTTGCCTGGAGTCCCGTGACCCCCGGAGAAGAGCCATGATGTCGATACGTTCGCGATCCTTGAGCATCTCGTTGGCGCTGGCCGTGGTAACCGGAGCCTTCGCCCCTCGCCTCGTGTCGGCTCAGTCCGACCGTCTGGATGAGTGGAAGGCCCAGATGGTCGAGTCCATAGAGGGCCGTCGCACGTTCACCGCGAACATGGTCGACCAGATCTTCAGCTATGCAGAGCTGGGCTTCCAGGAGTTCGAGACGTCTCGGTATCTCGTCCGTGTGCTCCGTGACGAGGGCTTCACCGTCGAAGAGGGAGTGGCAGGGATTCCGACAGCGTGGGTCGCTACCTGGGGTTCGGGCGAACCGAAGATCTCGCTGGGCACGGACATCGATAACATCCCGAAAGCGTCCCAGACGCCGGGGGTCGCCTGCCACTTGCCGCTGGTCGATGGTGCTCCGGGGCACGGAGAAGGGCACAACTCGGGAATGGCGGTCCAGATCACCGCGGCACTCGCCGTGAAGGAGATCATGGAACGCGAGGGGCTGCCGGGGACGATTCAGATTTGGCCAGGCGTGGCCGAAGAGCTCGTGGCTACCAAGGCGTACTATGTCCGAGCCGGCATGTTCGACGATGTGGACGCTGTGCTCTACGCCCACGTGGGCTCGAACCTGTCGACGAGTTGGGGGATGACGGCCGGCACGGGGCTCGTCTCGGCGATGTTCACCTTCGAGGGCTTCGCGGCGCACGCCGGGGGAGCCCCGTGGAGGGGCCGAAGCGCCGCTGATGCCGCGAATCTGATGGAGGTAGGCTGGAACTTCCGCAGAGAGCACCTCCGCACGCAGCATCGCTCGCACTCGGTGATCTACGACGGCGGTGACCAGCCC
>JBDGVS010000413.1:0-2914 GCA_039585535.1 Gemmatimonadota bacterium
CCGTTTCGCTCGCGAGCGTTGCGACCGAAGCCTTCGCCTCGAGGTAGTCGTCGATGTGCGATAGGTGGCGACCGATCATCGCACAGCCAACCGTCAGGTAGATCTTCTCTCCGTTGCGCACGCCCATGACCTTGACGTCCTCACCCACTTCGGGGCGCTGCTCGTGGCGCCCGGCACGGCTGAGCCGGTGCTCGACGGCGTGCACGACCCTTTCGAGCTCACTGAGAGGTGCGTACCCGACACCACAAGAGGTGTCATTGGCGAGCCACCGACCTTCATCGCGCTGGCGCGTGTAGAGCTCGACGAGATCGGCGGAGCCCGGCCGGACCATCGACTGGATGCGAACGTGTCGCTCGGGATCGAGCGCATGCAGGTTCTCGCGCAGCCAGCGACGGCTTCCCTCGACTGCGAGCTCCTCGACGGGCAGCTCCTTGCCGTCGAGCTGCGTTACCGCGCGGCCGGCGAGGTAGATCTCGATCGGCTCGATGACCGAGCCTCCCCCGAACTCCGCCTGCGAGCGGCCGCCGCGCAGCAGGATCTTATCGACATTGTGATGGACGATGAGCCCGAAGTTTTCCAGGTAGCAGCGCGATAGCGAGCGCGTGAACTCTTCGGCCAGCGCGTCGCAAATCGTGTCGGGATGGCCGAGCCCTTTGCGCTCGACGATCTCGACAGGCCCCGGGTCGCCCGAACGTTCTTCGAGCGGAGTCGTGAGAAGCTCCATCGGTACCTCCTCGACATGATGAATGGACAGGAAACCCAAAGGGCCTCAGTGGTTGTGGGGCCCCCGCTTGAATGACGTCGATGGAGGTACCTCACCTTTCGGCTCGGCGCGACCTCCAGGCGTCCGCATCGGCCCCACGACCCCACTGCTCGTACAGGTCCACCAGTGCTCCGATGCTACTCTGTGTTTGACCGTGCGTCGGGCCCAGTTCCGCCGCCTGTAGCTCGTACGCACTCAGGAGCGGCTGCTCCGCTTCCGCAAACCGACCGAGAGAGGTCAGCGCCTGACCCCATGTGCGTCTTGCCGACCCCACGAGGACCGGGTCCGTGAGCTCGATCGAGTCCTGGACAGCCACGACGTTCGCGGCAAGCGCTTCGCCGTCCGACGCTTCGCCGGCGAGGATCAGGGCTCCGGCCAACTGCGCCGTGGAGTTGAGCGTCAGGCTGTGGCGCGGTCCGAGCGACTCGGTTCGGATCGCGACCGCACGTCGAAACACTTCCTGCGCTGCGTCCGCATCGCCCCGGCGCATGTGCAGAGTCCCGAGCGAGTTCAGCAAGGAAGCCGTGCGGGTGTGCTGCTCACCCAGCAGCTCCTCGCTCATCGCCAGCCCCTCCTCGAGATACTCCTGAGCAGCGTCCAGCTCATCCATCTCGATGTGGAGGAGCCCGAGGCCGTTGAGGCCGTTCACGATGTCCGGGTGCCGGGCCCCGAGGATCTCGACCCGCATGGTCATGGCCTCCGTCATCAGGCTGTCGGCGATCTCGTACCGGGTCATACGCTGCTCCAGAGTCCCGATGCTCTCGAGGACGGAAGCGACGTAGATGTGCGACTCCCCGAACGCAGCGCGGAGCACGTCGAGGGCCTCCTCGAACAGGGCGATCGCGGGATCGATCTGGCCCTGGGCCCGCCGCACGAGTGCGAGGTTGTTCAGGCTGGAGGCGAGGTCGACGTCATCCGGCGCGAGCAGACGCCGGTCCGTCGCGACGACTTCCTCCAGAATCGTAGCGGCCTCATCGATTCGGTCGAGCGACTGGAGGACCAGCGCGAGACCGTTCCGCACCTGATTCAGGAGGTACTCCCCTTCTCCCCCGTCTGCGATGAATCCTGCCGAATCGGCGAGGGCGAGCGCGTGGCGATACGTCGCTTCCGCCGTCGGGAGTTCGGCGTCGCGACGGGCTAGCTGCCCGAGTTCGTCGAGCACCAACACTCGCTCGTAGACGTCACTACCGGGGGTCTTCTCGAGAAGCGAGAGCGCGACCTCGAGGTGCTCTCTGGCAGATTCGTGGAGGCCGAGATGCATATAGGTGCCGGCGATCGAACGACGGACGCCGATCTCGACCAGGGGTTGGTCTTCCAGAGCACCTTCGGCGACCTGAGCGCTGGCCACATCGAGGACTTCGCGGACCGTCGTACCGGCTCCGCCACCGAGCACCGGGTCCGAAGCCTGCAGCATATCGTTCAGGAAGATGCTGACCGCCTCCGCGCGATTCGCCGCCTCCGTTGCGCGCGTGGCGTTCCGGTCGGCCTGCACGAAGCCCACGGTCGCGGCTGCGAGGCCGAAGACCAGAGTCAGGAGCACGGCCGAGGCGGCCAGAACCGCTCCTCGGTGACGTCGGACGAACTTGCGTGTGCGGTAGGCGGCAGTCGGAGGTCGGGCTTCTACCGGCTCGTCGTTCAGGAACGCTCTCAGGTCCCGAATGAGATCCCCGACTCCGGCGTACCTGCGATCGCGGTCCTTTTCGATCGACCGCATCACGACCCAGTCGAGCTCTCCGTTCAGTTCCCGGCGCAGGGTCTCGACACGTGTACGGCGCAGACTCGCCACCGTCTCCTGCGTGTCCGCGATCGAGGCGAGCCGGGCACTCGGGCGCAGGGGTTCGGTCGTGAGGAGTACCGCAAAGAGTTGCAGCCGCCCTCTCGCGAGTTCCTCGTCGGTGAACGGCAGGGCCCCTGCCAGGACTTCGTACAGCATGATGCCGGGTGAGTACACATCCGAGCGTAGATCCAGGTCGCCTGCGCGCCCATCCGCCTGCTCCGGACTCATATACGCTGGCGTTCCGATCATCTCACCCACGACGGTGAGGCGACCGTCGCCCTCTGGACTGACCTCGGTCGCCCGGGCGATACCGAAGTCGATCACCTTGGGCAGAGGGCGGGAGTCGGCTTCGGTGACGAGTACGTTCGAGGGCT
>JBDGVS010000414.1:0-2912 GCA_039585535.1 Gemmatimonadota bacterium
CCTTCTCACGCCGTTGTCGCCGTCATCGAGGAGTGTCCCGAGGTCATCGGGGTGTCGATACTCGAGCTCTAGGTGGCTGGTGTTTTTCTGACGGCTGAGGCGCTTAGGCCCTGTAAGGGCCGAGCATAAAAGCCCAGGGCAGCGCCCTGGGTCTGCTGCGGCGCCCCCACCCTCCGGCCCCAACGGGGCCGCGCATAGACCGCTCTGCCGACGTTCATGTTGGCTGCAGAACCCACCTGTCGTTGTCCATTGTAGCGCCGAGCGTTGCGAGGCGGGCGAGATTGACGGCTGCGGCGAGCAACGCGAAGTCGTGCCCCACACGAATCCGCCCGCGTACACGTACGCGGCGGCCGCCATGCCGTCGCCGCATCATGTGCGCGAGCTTTCGCTCGACCTTGGGTCGTGTTGCCTTGTACTGCGCCTGCCACTGAGGCTCACGTTGAGCTTGTCGGTGCACGCTCAGTCGTTCGAATTCGGCGTGTACGTTGATCGTGCGCCCTGCCTTGGATTTGGTACACGCCTCGCGGAGCCCGCAGCCTGAGCACCTCTTTGCGAATTTGGCACGGCGAGAGCCATCATTGCTGAGCCAAAGGGGAGCCGTCTGCCCCGCTGGACAGGTGACGGTTTCGCCCTCGATGTCGATTTCGAACGCGCTTTGCGGGTAGACCCCGCCTCGGGACCCCATCTGCTGGACCTTCGTGTAGACATCGATCCCGGCTTCGTCGAGCTTGCGGAGCACGTCGGCACCACCGTAGGAGGCGTCACCAAAGACGACTGGCCGTGTGGGTTCATGGGGTGGGGCGGGTAGAGCGACCGGAGCTTGTTCTGGTGTTGCAGCCTCCGGTGACCCACGTCCGAACCAGTCGGGCAACAATCCCACGCCCCACTTGATAGCCGCGGACACGAGATTCATCAGAAGTGCTGGAGCTTCGGGCCACTTCTCATCGTCGATGATGCGCTCGGAATCGGGCGCTGTGCCAGGGGGCTCGCTATCTCGTGGCCTCGTCTCAGAAGGCGCCGAGGCCCCTGTAGAGGGAGCGTCTTCACTGTCCTCGAGCAGATCATCGATCAGTTCTTCGACGACATCGCCATCACCGACATTGGCCGGTGTGACAGTCGTGGCCGTGACGATCTCGGAATCCGGATCGATGGCGACGTGGCCCTTGTAGCCTTCGTACTTTCGTGACGCTGTTTTGCGACCGTGCCGAGATTCGGGGTCAACGGTCGAGACCACGCGATCGCGGCTGGTACCCTTTGCGATGCGGAAGGAGCCATCCTCACCTTCCTCGAGATCCTGGCCAAGAAGCGTCGCAAGCAGCCGAACAGCCTGACCGAGATCCTCGGCGAGTTCTTCGCCATCGAACAGTGTCAGAACGGCGTACCCATCGCGGGCAAGCTCATCCACCAGCACCTCACGCGCATCCGCGTCATCCCAATCGCAAACGGGTTTCCCCGGCGTGGCGTAGCTGTCGTCACGCTTCAACACAGCGCGGACCCGCGGCTCTGTTTGCTCGTCGCAGCTGCGAAGTACGCCCCGAATGCCCGAACGAACCAGTGTCACGGTGTCTTGCGTCGCGACTGCGTCGTACAGCGGCGTTGAATCGAGCACTCGGCGGGTGCCAACCAGCCCGGCCTCTTTGGCTATCCCGAGGACGGCTTCGAAGATGCGCGTCGGCGCTTCAGACCGGCGTAGTCGAGCCCGCATGTTGACCAGAACCGTATGGACGAACGACGGGTAGTCCGCGTCGAGGCCACCACAGGCGAACTCGGAGCCAGGGATGGCGGAGAGTCGTGAAAACCCGAAGGGTTGCACGCAGGAGGCGTGCAACAACTTCCAGCGCAGGTCGAAGGCCAAGCGTTCGACTGCCTCGCGGTCACTCAGACCTTCGAGACGCTGCAATACCATCACGGATGCCACGATGCGCGGTGGCACGGACGCCCGACCACGCCAACTGTAAAGGTCGTCAAAGAACTCGTCTGCAAAGAGCGCGTCGCCGTGTTTGTAGAGAAGCCGGAATATGGAACGCTCAGGCAAAGTGCGTTCACAGTGGTCTCGGCCGACGTTGAAGAGCCCGTGCGTCTTCGGGGCATTGCCTTGGGTCATCTCAGCCTACCTCGGTGGTTCGCCCACACGAGGTAGATCAAGAATCGAAAGAAATGTCGATCCCGCGGCTCACGCCCCTCAATCCCACAGGTATCGCTCATCGTACTTCACGCCATATCGCTCCAGGAGCTCAGTAAGCTCCTCCTTGAACGTCTTCGTGCGATGGTGCTCCCGTTGGTTTTCGACGTAGCGAATGACCTTGTCGAACTGGGACTGACCGAACGAGAACGCGCCGAAGCCGCTCTGCCACGCGAACGTGGCACATCGATCATCTCGGGTCTTGATCCACTTCGAGGAGCTCTGTTTGACGTCCTGGACCCACTTGCTCACCGTCACCGTCCGCGGCAGCGTACACGCAATGTGGACATGGTCTGCCGTCCCACCGACTCGAAAGGCGTCGCTGCCCACCTGTCGGCAAGCACCCGAAATGAACGCATGCAGATCCGGCTCAACATCCGACGGAATCATCGGCACGCGCTTCTTCGTAGAGAAGACCACGTGGAGCAGAATCCTCGACAGCGATTGAGCCATGGTCGTGCCTCCTTCAGAACTCGGGTCCACTGGGGCGCTATGCGCGGCCCCGTAGGGGCCGAAATGGGGGGCGGACCCTGGTACCCAGGGCGTTGCCCTGGGCTATTATGCGTGGCCCCGATGGGGCCAGAGCATGGCCGACCACTCCAAAAAACACCAGCCACCTAGACTGTTCTATTCGAGACCGAGATAGTCGCTCGGTCGCTGGTGGCGGGTCACGATCACGAGGGCGTGGTCGATCCGGCCCGGGGCGCCCTCGAGCTCGCCGCTGCAGACC
>JBDGVS010000415.1:0-2910 GCA_039585535.1 Gemmatimonadota bacterium
CGATGTGACGCTCCTGGTCGGCGCCTTCTTCGATGGAGCCGCAGGGGACTTCCTCCTGCGTGCCTCGACCGACCCACCGGTGCTGGCCAGCGGTGGGTGCGGCAACAACTCTGGCGGTGGAGCACTGGGTGGTACGCAGTCCAGCGCAGATGCCTCGCTCCTCGCCAACCTCGGCTCGGGCGCCGACCGGCCGATCGAGGTTGGCACCGAGATCGGGGCCTCGCTCGACGGGCAGGCAGCGCTGACCTCGGGGGTACCGGCGGACGCGTGGACCGTCGAGATGGTGGCGGGGGAAAGCTACGCGCTCGAACTCATCTCTGATGTCTTCGACCCAGTGCTCTATCTGGACGGACCGGGCCTCCCCGGCGCCCTTATGGACGACGACGGTCTAGGCAACGGCGACTCGCGCATCGTATACGAGTCTGGTACTTCGGGGACGATGCGGATTACCGCGGCGGCGTACGGTCCGGACGGAACCGGAGCCTACCGACTCCGCGTGATACGGCTGGTGCGGTAACGCCAAACGCCCCGCCCGCCTGAGGGCGGACGGGGCGCTCCAGAAGTCAGAATGGGGCCGGCGCCGTTTCGGCGACACCGGCCCGCTGTGGAGAGATCAGCGCTGCCGGAGCAGCTCACCAATCGACGTGCCACCGAGGTTCGGCCCCATCATCTGCGGGTTCTGTGGGGTCATGTCGGCATCGGAAGCCCAGGCCGCCACATCGTCGTGCACCAGCCGGTTAAACTCGGACATCGACGTCGACTCCGGCAGGTTCATCAGGTACTCACCCACGAAGTAGGTGAATACGCTGGCGTTGTTGCCGAGATCGCTGGTGAAGGAGACCTGATCTTCGGTGGAGCTCCCCCACATGATGTGAGTCTGTGGGTTCCGGAAGACGTCAGCCATCTGGTCGAAGTCGCCGAAGCCCCAGGAGATGTCTTCGATGTTGAGTGACTTCAGCTCACTCGTGACAAAGGTCTGCGGGACGTTCAGGTTCGCTGCGATCTCCGGATCGGTGATGTCGACCCGCTTCGACTGCGGTGCATCGCCCGAAGCACGTGTGATCTCTCCGGAGTGGCACGCGTCCACCACCACGAACTTACGGCCGGCATCGAGTGACTCGGTGAGGAAGCCCAGTTCCTCGTCGAGGAGGATCGACGCCTCGCGCGAGTGCCCGTAGATGTAGATCGCTTCGTCGCCCTGGCCGCGCGGCTCCGGGTCTAGCGCACCGGTCAGCCCGATGTTCTCGCCCATCTGCGTCCCGTGACCGGAGTAGAAGAAGACGGCTACGCCGTCGGGGCCGGCCTGACCCAGATGCTGTGCGATCCCCTGAACGATGTTCTGACGTGTTGCGTCGGCATCGTTGAGCGTGACGATGTTGGCCGGGTCGAAGCCGAACTTCTCGGTGAGGACCCGCTCCATGATCCGAGCGTCTTCGACCGGACCGTTCAGGTCAGAGCCGGTTCCCGGGTAGTCGTCGATCCCGACGAGGAGGGCATACCGGCCGTCTGGGTCTCCGCCTGATCCAAAGCCCGCGAACGGCGTGACGGCATTCTCTTCCATCTGGATACGAATGGTGAACGCACCCGTGGCGCCAGCTTCGAAGCTGTTGGCTCGTACCGTGTACGAACCGGTCGTCGGCAGCACCGCGACGATCTCACTGTTCGTGCCGTCGGTATCGTCATTCGACGCGATGATCTCGCCATCCTGCAGGAGCAGGAGGTAGGTGTCGAACTCCGAAGAGTTCATGCTGATCGTGACTCGGTCTCCGCCACGGCCATTGATCTGGAAGTCCTCGTAGTACGTGTCGTCGGCCAGCGTCGGACCGGGCTCGAGCCGCCCTTCTCGTACACCCGGCGCGCCGGCGCCGACTTCTGCCCGAAGCCGGTAGGAGCCCGTCTCACCCGCTCCGTAAGAGGACACGAAGGCTCCATACTTCCCGGGCGCGAGGCTGACCGTGAGCGCGGAGTTGGTGCCGTCGAAGTCGTCGTTCGTCGCCAGCATCTCGTCGGCGCTGTAAATGTGCAGCACCGTATCGAAGTCATCCGAAGCAACCGCGACGCTCAGCTCTGTGACCTCACTGACGGTGAAGACCCAGGCGTCGAAGTGAGAGCCGTTCTCGAAAACGTCGTCGCCCGAAGCGAGAGCACCGGTGAGATTCTCTCCGGCGGTCAACGTCTCGGTGCTCTTCTCCCCCGCCCCACCCGCGAGCGCGGTGAAGCCGTGCGACGCGAATTCAGCCATACTCGGCCCACCCTTCGGAGTGACGCGCGCAGAGATCACGATCGCCTTGGCGTTCGGATCTTTCTCCGCTTCGCCACAGGCGCCGATGGTTATGAGCAGTGCGAGTAGACAGCCCCTCCGAACGAAATTCGGCATGGCCGTTGATAGCATGGATGTCTCCTGGATAGGGGTGTTCAGTTCGGGTCGATAAGAATGGAAATCGAGCGAGTCGTGGCCGCGCCCGCCGGCTGACTCACTTGTGAAGAACGAATGGAAGAGTAGGTGGATGCCACCACCGCCTCGAGCGCCGTGAGATCATCTCCCGAGGCGCCTCGCGTGCCACGCGTCTCGAACATGGCACGGAAGTCCTGGGGTTCACGAGTAGCAAAGAGCTTGAGTACCTCGACGCCAGCCGCATCGCCGATCTGGTAGCAGCCGAGGTCCATCACGGCGTCGCGCTCCAGCTCGTACGATGACGGCGCCTCGTCCTCGGCGGGCCGCAACACGGTGATCGGGCCCTTGGGTTCGAGGTCGAGCAAGGCGATGAAGGCGCGTCGGCGACCGAGGTTCCTGGCCCGGAGACGATAGGTGTCTCCCTCCGCGAGGCTCCTCTGCCCGCCACCGAGATCCCGCGGACCGTGCTCGCCTGGCTCCCACAACGGATCTGCACAACGCACCCGACCCAGTCG
>JBDGVS010000416.1:0-2908 GCA_039585535.1 Gemmatimonadota bacterium
ATCATCGGACAGGATGGCGTCGAGCTACCTCATGACGGTGTGGCCTTCGGCGAACTCCAGGTCCAGGGGCCCTGGGTCGCCAACGGATACTTCCGCAGCGACGCCGGGGAGCTGACGGACGATGGGTGGTTCCCGACCGGCGACGTCGCGACCATCGACGAGCACTTCTACGTCCAGATCACGGACCGGACGAAGGACCTCATCAAGTCAGGGGGCGAGTGGATCAGTTCGATCGACGTGGAGAACACGGCGATGGGCCATCCCGATATCGCGATGGCTGCGGTCATCGGCGTGCCCAGTAAGAAATGGGGGGAGAGGCCCCTGCTCATCGCAGTGCCTGCGCCTGGGCGTCAGCCGACGAAGGAGGCGGTGCTCGACTACCTGTCTGGATCGTTGGCCAAATGGCAACTCCCCGACGACGTGATCTTCGTAGACGCCCTGCCGATGGGAGCTACCGGGAAGGTTCAGAAGACGAAATTGCGAGAAGATTATGCGGGCGGCTGAATGCCCGGATCCGATACCGCGATGGCACGAGGGTCGATACATTTCGGCATGGGCGGCACTCCGGGTACCGGAATCAGCCCGCTCATTGCTTTCCTACGAACGTACGAGTCCGTGCAGAACGATTGCCCCGTAGATCACGACGCTGCAGAGCGCGCGGTGGAGACACTCCCGAGCCCCATACGGCGCGGCGTGTACTTCACAGTGGGCGCGGTGAGTGTGGCACTCGGTGTGATCGGCATCTTCGTTCCGCTGTGGCCGACCACCTGCTTTCTGCTGCTGGCTGGGTGGTGCTTCGCGAGGTCCTCGCGGAGGGCGGAGCGGTGGCTGCATGAGAACCGAGTCTTCGGCCGCTACCTGAGCGACTATCGCAACGAGGGCGTCATCTCGGCGCGGGTGCGCACGACTTCCGTGGCCACGCTGTGGCTCTTTATCGGAATCTCAGGCTTCCTGATGGCGAGCAGGCTCTGGGTAGTGGCTCTTTTGCTTCTGGTGGCGGTCGCGGTCACGGTACACCTGTACTCCCTGCCGACACCGCAGAAGGTCTCCGCTACCGACTGAGTGCGGGCACGCCCGCACGACGGGCGGTTCGAGACTACGGCCGCTGCAACTCTGTCATCCAGGCGCCGATCGCAGTCTCGAAATAGGCGGGATTGAAGAGGTGCCAGTCACCCATCCCTGCCGGCAGTCGGTACTCCGCACCGGCAGCCGCTGCGGTCATGCCCCGCTCGATCGCGACCCGAGCGGCCTCCTCCACATCATCGAGGAGGGAGAGGTATCGGTCCATCGCCGGGACATCGGCCAGCGATCCGTGACCAGGCACGTACGTCGTCGCCTCCGTCGCCCGCATGAGGCGGACGGCCTGCGTAAGTCGGGAGGGCAGGGCATCCATGTAGTTCGGGAACATCCCGTTCCAGACGAGATCGCCGCAGAAGACCACGGAGGGATCCGAGACCTCGATGGTAATGTCAGAATCGGTGTGCCCCCGTCGAGGGACGATGATCAGCGATCGATCGCCGAGGTCGATCTCAGTCGGCCGGATGGTATCGATGAGAGTCGCTCCGTCGAGAATCGCCCCGGGCGCCTCGCGATTGCCGCGCGTCAACTCACGTGTGACCGACGTCACCAGGATCTCCGGAGCGCCGGCCTCGCGAGCGCCTCGCAATCCCCCGGTGTGGTCTCCATGGTAGTGCGTCACCACCACATGCGTCGGAGCACGGCCAGCCAGTCGCGCGGCCTGCTCGGCCATCCAGCGCGCACCAGCATCCGAGCCGAACGCCTCGATGACCACGACGCCGTTTCGTCCGGCTACGATCCCGCCGTTGCATAACGTGGTGCGGTCCTGGAGCGGAGTGGAAACGAGCGCCCACACTCCCTCGGCCACACGCTCAATGCGACCCCACGGCTCGGACGCCACGACTGGGAACCGCTCCTGGGCGGCCCACAGGCCCTTCGTCCAGAAGGGAGCAGCGGCCGACATGATGCCGATGTGCGCAGCGCACGATGACGCCGTACGCAGGAAGTCTCGTCGGCTGGTGTGATGGTCACACACGAATACTCGTCCTCCGGAACCGTTCAACTTCGTACCGAAGCTACTCCGAGCCGGCGTCGATGGCGACCCAGCGAAGTCCCTCCCTTCGCTGGCGCATCGGGCGCGGCTCCGCCAAGCTGGCTGCCATGACCCTACGGCTCCTCATCGTCGCCGGCATCGTCGCGACGCTCACGATCTCCGTGCTGGGCCGGGATACCGGCCCCATTGGCGAACCCGTCTCATACGCGAAACCGGTGGCCGACATCGACTCCGTTCGGCTGCTGACGCACCTGTCGGTGCTATCACACGACTCGATGCAGGGGCGCGCGACCGGCACGGAGGGCTCGGCTCGTGCCCGGAGCTACCTCATCGCTGAGCTCGGCCAACTACGTGTCGCCCCGTTGGGTGAGGGCTATGAACAGCCATTCGACCTCGGGGACCGCGGGATCGGCGTGAATCTGGTCGGTGTCCTGCCGGGAAGCGCGCCAAGCGGGGCGATCGTCCTGTCCGCGCATTACGACCATGAAGGCATCCGAGATGGGCAGACGTACAACGGAGCTGACGACAACGCCTCGGGCGTCTCGACCCTGCTCGAGATCGCGAGACTCCTTCAGTCCGAACCCACACGGAACACCATCCTCCTCGCCTTCTTTGACGATGAGGAGTCGGGACTCAACGGGGCGCGGGCCTTCGTAACCGACCCACCGCTCCCGCTGGACGAGGTGCTGTTGAACGTGAATCTCGACATGGTCGCGAGAACGGACGGCCTGCTGTGGGCGGCCGGAGCCCATCACACACCCAGCCTTCGTCCTGTGCTGCAGGCCGCCGCGGAAGAGGCCCCACTGGACCTCCGGCTCGGTCACGACCGTCTCGGAG
>JBDGVS010000417.1:0-2904 GCA_039585535.1 Gemmatimonadota bacterium
ATATTTTCGCACTCGACGCCGAGACGGGTCAGGAGCGGTGGCGTTTCGATCCGACAGCACACGGAAGTGCGTCCCAGGGACACAACCGCGGCGTCGTCTACTGGGCTTCGCCGTCGGGCGGCCGAATCATGGCAGCGTCTGGCCAGGACCTCTGGGCACTCGATGCCGAGACCGGAATTCCGGTCGAGAGTTTCGGCCAGGGGGGGCGCGTCGATTTGCGTGGCGGTCTCGCCCACGGAACCGACGCTGGAGATGTGATCTCGCCGACGCCCGGCGCGATCTATCAGGATCTCCTGATTCTGGGAACCAAGGTCGGAGAGACCGAAGGTGCGGCGCCTGGGGATATTCGCGCTTTCGATCTCAATACCGGAGAGGTGCGTTGGACCTTTCATACGATTCCCTACGAAGGTGAGTTCGGAGCGGAGAGCTGGCCCGAGGATGCCTGGCGCGTACGGGGAGGCGCGAACTCCTGGGCCGGGGTGACCCTCGATGCCGAGCGCGGGATCGTCTTTCTTCCGACCGGTTCGGCGACGCCCGATTTCTGGGGCGGGGATCGCGCCGGTCAAAATCTCTTCGCCAACTCGTTGCTCGCCCTCGACGCGGCGACCGGCGAGCGCAAGTGGCATTTCCAGATCGTTCACCACGATCTCTGGGACCGTGATCTGCCGGCACCGCCTAATCTGGTTAGCTTCGAACGCGAAGGGGTTCGAGTCGATGCGGTGGCTCAGCCGACGAAGAGCGGCCATCTCTTCGTCTTCGACCGAGAGACGGGTGAGCCGATCTACGGCGTCGAGGAACGCCCGGTCCATGGCTCTCATTTTCCCGAGGAGTGGGTCTCGCTGACGCAGCCCTTTCCGGTCGCTCCGCCGCCCTTTACTCGGCAGGTCTTCGACGGGACGTGGATCGATGGTGATGATCGAGCGGAGGGGTTTCGTGCTTCGCAAGAGAAGCGGATCGAGGGAATGCGAATGGGGGAGCCCTATATCCCGCCGAGTCTCGAAGGGTCGATCATGTATCCGGGCTTCGACGGGGGGGCGGAGTGGGGCGGGGCCGCCTGGGATCCGACGACCGGGCTGCTCTATGTGAACGCGAACGAGGTCGGCGGGATGCTGCGGCTGATGGAGCGCCCAGAAGGCGTCAATCCACGGAGTGTCTATCTCGAGAAATGTGGTGTCTGCCATGCGCCGAACCTCGAGGGGACGGGGGTCGGCCCGTCGCTGCTCGGGATCGGGGAGCGACGAAGTCATGTCGAGCTGCTGACGACGATCGCGCTCGGAAGCGGCCGGATGCCAAGCTTCAGGGACATGCCGCTTCCTACGATGGAAAGACTGGCGACGTATATCAGCGACCCGGAAGATGAGAAGAAAGCGCTCGCGGCTCTCGATGCACGTCCGGGGAGTGATTCGCCCTATGTGAGTGCGGGGTACGTCTACTTGCGGGACGAGCAGGGCGTTCCGATCAACGAGCCGCCCTTTGGCACGCTGACCGCGATCGACCTCTCCAAGGGTGAGTTGCGTTGGCAGGTTCCCCTTGGCGACTACCCGCACCTCGCAGAGAAGGGGATCGTGGGGGCGGGGACCGAGAATTACGGGGGCGCTGTCGTGACCGCAGGCGGGCTGCTCTTCATCGCGGCGAGCGCAGACGAGAAGCTACGCGCATTCGACAAGTTGACCGGCGAGGTTGTGTGGGAGACGCCTCTACCGGCCTCGGGCTTCTCTACGCCATCGACCTACTCGATCTCTGGGCGACAGTTCATCGTGCTCGCAGCGGGTGGCGGCAAACTCGGAAAGAAGTCAGGGTCGAAGTACATC
The DNA here is from genome assembly GCA_039585535.1 of Gemmatimonadota bacterium. Taxonomy (GTDB): domain Bacteria; phylum Gemmatimonadota; class Gemmatimonadetes; order Longimicrobiales; family Gaopeijiaceae; genus UBA2589. Next base: position 1,812 of record JBDGVS010000417.1, read on the forward strand.
GCTTACGCCTTGCCCAATTGATTCCGATCGGTTGGAATCCTGAATCCGGGACGGCGGCCGAAAGATCGATCAGGGATAGACGGTGTCCCCATCATCGGGGACGACGACCGGACCGGAGAAATCCGTCGCGACGATTCGTTCGACCTGGAGATTGAAGAAGGGCGGCGGACGAAGCCGGACGAGAATCAGGCGATCGACCTGGGCATCGGTCGCGATCCCTCCCACGTCCTCGATCGAAGTGTGAAGTTTGGCTTCGAGCTCGATTCGCTCGGGGTGCGTAACTTCGGCTCCGGTCCCTTCGAGCTCGGCGAGAGTCGGGGGGTAGGCGGCTGCGCGGGGGAGGGCATCGGCGCCCCCTGCGAAGCTCGCGAGTACCTCGTGACCCCAGCCGCTTCCGGATACGACGACGCGGTGGCTCCCATCGGAGAATCGCCAGGCCAGCGTCGGAAGGGGGCCTCCGGGAAGCGCGCGCGCTTCGATTACGAGACCATCGATCGTTTCGCTGTAGCCGTCGTCGGCTTCCGCCACGCTGATTCGACCTCCTGCGGTGGGGAGGCCCAATGCCGGGGCCAGGGCGTCACGTCCGGCTGCGTGTGCATTTTCGAGTGATTCGACGAAGGCGCGGGTGCCCGGAGGACCGATTACGCGGAGCGACGATTCGCGGGGGCTGAGCCAACCGGTAAAGAGAAGGTCGTCGAGCCCCATGGTATTCAACGGGAGAAGATTGGTCAGAACGACGACCACGGCCTGGTCGAGGGGAATGCGCGCGCTGCGCAGGCCCTCGGCCACGCCTCGACCGGCATCCACGAGCACGATCGTCTCGCCGAGTCCGACCACCGTCGACGGGCCATGTCGTTCGGGGTTCTCGTATTCGTTTCCCGTGCCCACAGTGACGACCGTCAGCGACTCGTAGGCTTGTCGCTCGATGGGTGCGACGATCTCGGACATCTCGGCGGCTCGCCATAGGACGCCTGCTCCGAGCCATGCGAGGAGCAGGATGCCTACGACCATTCCGAGGAAGAGTATTTTTCCGTCCATCGATTCCCTTTTGGTTCCGTCTGGAGTTCCGGATGGAGAACCCGGGTCGGAGACC
>JBDGVS010000418.1:0-2894 GCA_039585535.1 Gemmatimonadota bacterium
ACGACGACCAGTTCTTCGGTGCACTCCGAGGGGTCTTTGTCGTCACGAAAGCGCACGAACGATGGTTGCCGAAGAACACCCTGCTCCGTGACCTCCTTGAATCTCACCTCCGCCACCACCACCGGCGGCACCCAATGGTGCCCCGCCCCGGACGGCACCGGACCGGCGGTGCACGCGGAGGCGTCGATCTCGATGGCCGACAGAACCTCCAGAGCATCGGCTAGCCCGGAGTCCGTGAAGCCACTCCCCACACTGCCGGCGTAGACCAGCTCCTCTCCCTCGTACCGAGCGACGTGGATCGAGCCCAGCCCTCTCCGCGCACCCTTACCCTCACTCCAGCCCACGACGACGAAGTCACCAGATCGCACGGTGCGCACCTTCAGCCAGTTCCTCGAGCGCCCACCACGGTAGGGGCTGTCGGCTCGCTTCCCCACGATCCCTTCGAGCCGCATACGCTCAACGTGATCGAACAACACGGCGCCCTGCTCCGGCAGGTGATCCACGTATCGGATGGGGCCGACGGTCGGTAGCACAGCGCGAAGTAGCGCCTTCCGCTCCAGCAGCGGCAGATCCCGGAGATCGTGCCCCTCGATCCCGAGCAGGTCGAACGCGTGATAGACGGCAGGAAGCTCCACACTCGCGCGCAGGGCATCCGTCCGGTTCGTGATGCGGCCCCGCCGTTGCAGACGTCCGAAGGAGGGCATCCCCTCCAAGTCGTTCACAACCACCTCCCCGTCGAGTACGAGGTCCTCGTAAGGAAGCCCGTGGACGGCGCGGGCGATCTCTGGGAACGTGGCTGTCAGGTCGTTCCCGGCACGCGAGCGGAGAAACGCATGACGGTTGTTTCGCTCTGCGAGTAACCGATAGCCGTCGTACTTCAACTCGAAGATCCACCCCTCCCGTGAAAACGGGCGCTCTTCGTGCGTCGCCAGGGTGAGCTTCACGTCTCGCGCCCGCACGACCGACGCCTCCGCACCCGTCTGAGCGACCCGCTCTCCCAGGGCCCGCGCATGACCGTCAGCACCAGGAAACTCTTCGACCGTCAGCCCTGAGTAGATCGAGTCGTCGGGGTAGTCCTCCGTCGTCGCGTCCGGATCGAGATACGCGTCCCTTTCCTTGATGAAGAGCCACGAATTCGGCGCCTGTTTCGTCTTCACGAGGGTCCAGGCACCCAGGAGTTTGTGGCCGTGGAGCTCAAAGAGGAGCTTGCCCTTCTCCAGCCCCTCGTAGGGGTCCTCGATCGGGGCCCAGACGCCGCGGTCCCAGACGATCATGGCACCGGCCCCATACTCACCCTCCGGAATCACCCCCTCGAAGTCGACGTACTCGAGCGGGTGGTCTTCGGTCTGCATCGCCAGCCGTTTGTCTGCCTGGTTCGGCGACGGGCCCTTCGGAATGGCCCAGGACAGGAGCACTCCGTCGAGCTCCAGCCGGAGGTCCCAGTGCAAGGCACGGGCCGCATGTTTCTGAACCACGAAGAGGCTTCCGCCAGCGACTACCCGCCCTCCGAAGGGCTCAGGCGTACGGGACGCCGTCCGCTTCTCGCGGTATGCCGCCAGGCGTTCGTCTCGGGTGGGCGTCATCGCTCCGATGGGCGCAGGGTCGTGACACGGGGACGCGAAGGTATATCCTGTGGGAGCTCTCCCGGCACCCCAAAAAGTCCAAACACATGTCTGCACTCGGCCCCGCCGGCGCCCCGGATACCCTCCGAGGTCAAACCTACGAGATCATCTTCGGCCACGAGCCCGGATGGGGGCGCCGATTCGACGCCGTTCTCATCGTCCTGATCGTCGCCAGTGTCGCCGCGGTGATGATCGATTCGGTATCGGCGGTCCGCCAACGCCACGCCGAACTCCTGCTCGCGATCGAATGGGCGTTCACGCTGCTGTTCACGGTGGAGTATTGCGCACGCGTCTGGTCCGTCCGTCCGGTCCGTAGCTACACGCTGTCGTTCTTCGGCGTGATCGACTTGCTGTCGATTCTACCCACGTACCTGAGTCTCCTGCTGCCGGGAGGGCAATACCTGGCGGTGATCCGCGTGCTTCGCGTGATCCGGGTGTTCCGGGTCTTCAAGCTGGCTCGCTTTCTCGGGGAGGCGAGCATCCTATCGACGGCGTTGCGGAATTCCCGCTACAAGATCTCGGTCTTTCTCGTGACGGTGGTGTGCATCGTCATCGTCGTGGGATCGGTGATGTACCTGGTCGAGGGCGCAGAGGGCGGCTTCAGCAGCATCCCACAGGGAGTCTATTGGGCCGTGGTCACGCTCACGACGGTCGGCTACGGCGACGTCGCGCCACTGACGCCGCTCGGGAAGGCACTCGCCTCGCTCGTCATGATCCTCGGCTACGGCATCATCGCTGTGCCTACGGGTATCGTCACCGCAGAACTCGCCCTGCTTCCAGGGAATGTGGCGACGATGGTTCGGACGTGTGGCTCGTGCGAGCACATTGACCTCGACATCGACGCTCGCTACTGCCGCTTCTGTTCCACGGAACTCAGTGCCCCTGCAGCCTTCTCGGAGCGCAACAACCGCTAGGGGACGCCGCTCAGTCCGAGCAGGTTCACCACGCCGAATGCCTCGAATGTGATCCAGAGGCCAAAGCCCGCGTAGAGAATGATCATCACGTGCGCCTCTCGCATGGACAGCTGCATGTCGCGGAGCATGAAGACCAGCATCACGATGGTCGCGACGACGAGGAACGTCATCATCGGCACGATCTGCGTGAAGTTCACCTCGATCGCCCCGACCAGCATCACCCCGAGCGGAACGGCGACCAGAAGATCGAAGACGTTACTGCCCAGGACGTTCGACAGACTGGACTCGGTGCGGCCCATGACCGACGCGCGTACGCTCACGAAGGTGTCGGGGATCGATGTGGCGGCCGCCACGATGG
>JBDGVS010000419.1:0-3631 GCA_039585535.1 Gemmatimonadota bacterium
GAGGCGCTCGCGTGCCCGTGGGCAGAACGAGAGAACCGCGTCGTCTGGAGAGGTTCAGCGACGGGGATGTACGACCGCACCTTCCGCGGCTGGCGTCTGAAGGCTCTGCTCGGTCGTCCTCTCGGACATGGCATCGCACGCCTCGACCTCGCCCGCGTGTCGGATACCCACCCCTCGGTCGTCGACGCGAAGGTCGTCGACTGGCCGCAGCTGTCCGGGGCTCTCCGCCAGCGGCTCGAGGCTCGGTACGGGCGGCATCCGCGCGTGCGGCGGAGCTGGTACCTCCGTCATCGATACGTGATCAACATCGACGGCAACGTGGCCACATCGAGCTTCCTGACCTTCGTCGGCTCCGGAAGTGTCGTATTGAAGCAGGACTCTCCGTATCGGGACTGGTGCGGGGAACGACTGCAGCCAGGCGAGCACTACGTCCCGTTCGCTCGTGATCTGAGCGACCTGGTGTCGGTTGCCGAGGCGGCGCTCGCCGATCCGGAGCGTGGCGCCGCGATGGCCGAAGCCGGCCGGGATTTCGCGGAGCGCTTCCTTACCGGTGCCGCTGTCGACTACTACATGCTGGCCCTGCTCGCACGATACGCGACCGTCGCGCCCCGACCGGCCGAGCCAGGGCGCGGGGCGATCGAGGCGGGCTGACCGGAGTCGTCGCTACCGTGTGCCCGGTGGCCTCAGGTCGTTCCATCGTCGAATGAATGCGACGCTCGCCGCGACCAGCGATTCGGTATCGATTCGTCCTCGCTCCACCGTGCCTTCGGCGGGATCGCGCACACCCCAAACGCCGGTCGACGACATCTCGGCAGCCGAAGTACCCTTGAAGCATCGCCTCCATGTGGGGAGGGAGGGTGAGTTCCGCGGGGATCGCCACGCCGAGGTTCACGAGGTCCGGAGTCAGATAGAGCGAATTCGACGTCTCGCCTGTACCGCCGTGTCGATCGAAAGCAGGTGGCGCATCGTCCGTCGTGGCCGTGATCGGGCGGTCCGGTCGAAAGGGTCCGATCACGCTGCCCAGATCCACCGCGATCCCTGGTGTCTCCTGGTTGATCCGATCGACGATGAAGCGGGTCGTGGCAGCATTGCCGCCGTGGGCATTGAGGAGGAGGAAGCGCTTGAAGCCGTGCTCCATGAGGCTCTTCGCCGCTTCGACGTAGACTTCCTGAATCAGCGAAGACGGGAGCGAAATCGTTCCCTCGAAGCCCATGTGATACGGCGATTGCCCAGGGAGCAGAATCGGGGCGACGAGCACGTCGACCTGCTGAGCGATGAGCTTGGCGCGCTCGACACCGTTGAGGTAGTCGGTTCCGATCGGGAGGTGCAGCCCGTGCTGCTCGAGCGACGCCACCGGGATGATCACCATGTCGGAGCGTGTAAGTAGTTCCTGAACCTCGGGTCGCGTCATGTGCGGGAGGTAGTTCCGCACCTTGTCGACCGGCGGCAGGGAGGGAGCGGAGCCGACGAGATCATCGAGCCCCTCCGTGAGCTCCCAGCGCGTGCCCGATGCGTCCGTGAAGAACGCGATCGCAAGCCCGGCATCCTCGATAAGACGGTACTCGACGTCGAATGCGACGCCCCGAGCGGTGAGTGCTTCGGTGAATTCCTTCAGGTTGTCGACCTCGAAGCCGACGTGATCGACGCCCCGTCCCTGGCTCGGTTCGCGAGCGTCGTCGGACGGCGAGAAGCTCACGTTCATCCCTGGAGCGTCGGCCGTGAACGGGTTGTTTCCCCGAGGTCGAGGTGCCAGAGAGAACGACTCGACGAACCAGTCACGGAGGGCCTCAGGGTCGTCGTCCGTATACAGGTGGACATGATACGGAACCGCCGGAACCTCGAGCGACGGCACTTCTTCGAGCTCGACACGGATCCCGTCAGGGAACATCACGTACGCCTGTGGTCGGCCGTCGAAACCGTCGAACTCCCCTGCCACCTCGAGGCCGTCGGCTCGCCAACGCTCCAGAAAGGCCGCCACATCGGGCACGGAAAAGCCGAAGTGATCGACGCTCGATCCCTGTGTTCCCCCCGTCGGAGGCCGCTCGTTGAGCATGATCGTCGTGTTCGGCAGGCTGATGGTGTGCACCAGATCGAAGTCGACGACATGACCGCCAAAGTGCTCCGTCCAGATCTGCGTGTGTTGCTCGATGTCGGAGACGTTGAGGTGGATATGCCCCCACGAGACCCCAGCCGCATTGGGACGAGCGACCTGTGCAGCGGCGGTGGACGCGCCGATGGTGGACCCGAGTGCTAACGAAGTAAGGACAACAGCGATGGCACTGTTGGTGTGTCGGCTACAGCTTCTTGTCATGGTCGAACCTCCCTGGTCGGGCCACGGTAGAGCGGTCGCGCCGCTCCCGCCACCGGGCGCCCCTACAGGTATCTGAGGTCAGGCCCTGACAGCGCATGCGCGGCCATGAGCTCATGTTGGAAGTATCAGGATCCGTGAGTGTGCTCGATCGGAAGAAAAGATGATCGACCAGCGACCCCAAGACATCGTCTGTCGTGATGCGGACGAGGCCGATGCGTCTGCGGTGACGGAGCTCTTCCGCACTGCATACGGGGAGGGGTACGTGCACCCTCAGATCTACGACGAGCGAGAAGTTCGGCGAATGATCTTCGATGATGCCATGCTCCTGCTCGTAGCTGAGCACACTCCGTCGAATCGAGTGGTCGGGGTCGCAGGGGTGCTCTTCGAAATGGGCGCGTATTCGGACCTCGTCGGAGAGTTCGGGCGCCTCGTTGTGGATCCGGCGTGGCGGCGTCGAGGAATCGGGCATCGCCTGATGGAGGCGCGGATCGAGAGGGTCGGGCGGCGTCTCCACATGGCCTTCGCGGAGGTCCGGGTTGGAACGCCCGCCTCACCGATGATCTCTCAGTCTCATGGCTTCGTTCCCGTGGGCGCTCTGCCACAGAAGCTCGTCTTTGGTGGAGAGCGAGAGCACGCGGGCCTTCTCGTGAAGTTCTTCGGCGATGCGTTGGCCCTGCGGCGAAATCACCCACGCATCATACCCGAGGCGCACTACCTCGCGGATGCTGCACTCAGGGGTGTGGGGTTGGAGCCCGACGTGATCCTCGATGACGAGGCTTCGCCCTACGCTCCCGGCGGATCGTACGAAGTCACCGAGTTGACGACGACCGGCTATGCGAGCCTGCTGCGAATCGAGCGCGGAAGGGTGCATCGTCGGGAGGTGTTCGGGCCGCAGCGACTGAACTACGGCCTGTCGAGACTTGCGGCCTCAGACTCGACGTACCTGGTCGCGCGCGAGGGAGATCGGATCGTCGGGGCGCTCGGCTTCACCCGAGAGGAGGTGGAGTGTCACGTGCGGGTCTTCGAGGTCATTCACGCGCGTGAAGACGTGATCCCCGTCCTCTTTCAGGCGCTCGAACGGAGCTGTGTGAACGAGGGAATCATGGGCGCGGAGGTCGACGTCGGTGCTGATGCAACGCGTATGCAGCGCACGCTGCTCGCGATGAGCTACCTGCCCAGTGCCTACATCCCGGCGATGGTCTTCCACGAGGTGGAGCGCCTCGACGTCGTCAAGATGTATCGACTCTTCCAACCCCTCATGGAGCTTCCGTTCTGCGCGCCCGAGCCAACACTGTCGGTAGGCATGCGGGTGATCCGTCA
>JBDGVS010000420.1:0-2881 GCA_039585535.1 Gemmatimonadota bacterium
CGAGCCGTACTCTGTATTCGGCTTTTGTTCGGTATCCAGGAGGTACCTATGTCCCGATCCCTCCCTACGCTGCGAGGCCGCGGCGTGAGCTGGAACCCACCCAACCGCTTCGAGCGCCTGCACATCGATCGGGAGGGATGGACGGACCCAGACGATCCACCGCCTCAGACCAAGCTATTCGACGACGCGACTCGCTCGATCCTGTCGTACAACCAGTCACCCGATGTCGGCTTCGACGTGGGCATCAACCCATACCGGGGGTGCAGTCATGGGTGCTCCTACTGCTACGCTCGACCGACCCATGAATACCTCGGTTTCTCGTCGGGCCTGGACTTCGAGTCCAAGATCCTCGTGAAGCGTCGCGCACCCGAACTGCTCAGAGAAGCGCTCTCTTCTCCCCGATGGGCTCCCCGAACGATCGGCCTCAGTGGCAATACCGACGCATACCAGCCGGCCGAGAGACGGCTCCGGATTACGCGGCGCTGTCTCGAGGTCCTCGCCGAGTATCGCAACCCTGTTTCGATCACGACCAAAAGCTATCTGGTGTCCCGAGACATCGACCTCCTCGAGGAGCTGGCTCGGTACCGCGCCGCCAGCGTCGTGCTTTCCATCACCACGTTGAATCACGAATTGCAGCGTGCCATGGAGCCCCGAGCCTCGAGTCCTGCTCGCCGCCTCGGCGCTATTCGAGTTCTCGCGGACGCGGGTATCGCGGTCGGAGTCAACGTCGCACCGGTGGTGCCCGGTCTCACCGACCACGAGATGCCAGAGATCCTCGAGGCGGCGGCAGACGCCGGCGCGACCTTCGCGAGCTACATCGTTCTCCGTCTCCCGCACGGAGTGAAGGACCTCTTCGCCGAATGGCTCGCGATTCATGAGCCGGACCGCAGGAGCAAGGTACTCAACCGGGTGCGTGAGCTACGCGGCGGCCAGCTCTATGACGGACGCTACGAGGTCCGCGGACGCGGCGAGGGCCCATGGGCGGATCAACTTCGATCCCTCTTTCGTGTCACGAAGGAGCGACTTCGCCTGGGGTCACCCCCGGAATTGTCCGGGGAGTCGTTTCGGCGCGCCCCGTGCGCGAAACGCCCTCAGTACGACCTGTTCGCCGCCCCTTGAAGCGTACTCTCCCGCACCGATCGCGTCAGATCGCGGCCTGACGCGCTTCCTGCCGGGCCCGCCCGCTCCGCGAGAAGGTCCAGAGCAGGTTGGTGAAGCCCTCGTCGTAGTCGCTGAGGCCGTTTTGCCCGGTGAGCTTCATTCGCTCATCGTACATCTTCTTCATTACCGTGGAGACTGAGCTCTCGTAGGCCCCAGGGTCGGGTCGGAGTGCGTGCATCTCTTCGGAAAGCTCCGACCTCATGTCGAGAGAGTCGACCAGGTCGTGGTACGACTGGTGATCGTCGCCGGCCAGAACCTTGAGCTGGCGGTGCAGACGTTCCGCCAGCGCCGACTGCACCAGGACTGGATCACCTGACGACATCAGCGCGAAGTACGCGAGCGCCTGGGCGTGGAGCTCCTTCCAGTACCCCTTCCGATGCACCAATTCGTGACAGACGACGTGCGGCTCGAAGATCCCCGTATCACGAAAGAGAGCCACGTCACCGGACACCACATCGCAGACGCCCATCGCGAACGGAAAGACAAGCTTGGCGAGCGTGAAGTCGCGAACCTCGGAACTGGTAAAGACACGCTGCCCAGTAATCCCCGCGATGTACTCGGTCAGATGTCCATTCACCGCGACCGCGAGCTCGGCGCGCGGGATCCGCTCGTCGGTGAACCCCTCTTCCAATCGGCGACTCAGCTTGAAGATCTCGTCCTTCCGAGCGGCTCCCGGCATCGGCTGAAGCGTCTTCACGTCGCATCCGAACTCCCGCTGGAAGTCCACCCACCGGACGTCCCTCCGACTCACCCAGTCTTTGAGGGCACTACCTGCGTACATGCCGATCGCCGCAGCACTCAGCACACGGCCCGGTAACGTCGCCCCGAGTAGCAGCCTCGACGCGAGTGGCGCCGTTGCGATCACGTCAGTCAGCGAGAACGGAGCGTAGGTCGCATCGTTCGGGATGTGGATCTCTTCCATGGGCCCCTATACGAGAGCGACCGGGGCAGAAGTTCCATCGGCGGCCCCGGTCGCCCCGCGCTCGGTCATCTAGTGAGACGAGTAGGCGGCGTAGATCTCCGACTGAATCTGCAGCGCTTCTGTTCGGGCTTCCTGCTCCATGGGAGAGGTGACCTGCATGCGAAGCACGTGGTCGAGCTCCGGGAGAGCCAGCTGCGGCCGGCCGGTGTCCCGGTACACCCTGGCGAGCTGCAGATGGTGGTCCGGCACCTCCGGCGCTCGCCCTTCAGCCAGCGTGAGATGGTACTCGGCCTGCTCCCACGACGCCTGCTTCAGCGTCGCGCCACCGAGGAGGTTCGTCGCGAGCCATCTCGTGACGCCATTCATGCGCCGGACGCCCGCGTGGAGTCTGCCCATCATGTAGTGAGCCTGGGCGTGTTCGGGGTCCAGCGTGAGCACCACATTCAGCTCGTCATGGAGCGCGGCCGCGGCCTTGACCTTGCTGCGCGACCCCTCTCGGTCGGCCCGCATTCCGAGCACCGCGGCCAGAGCGAACCGCCTGCCGACGTTCTCTTCGTTTCCGACGACCGCCGAGCGAGCCTGACTCTCTGCCTCTGCGAGCAACGCCTTCATCTCGTCTTCATCCGACGTCGCCACCGCATTCTCCATCAGCACCCAGACCGTGTCGGGGACATCTCCAACCACCCAGGCCGGCCGCTCCATTCGCCCTTCTGTGGCATCCTCGGCCGTGGACTGACCGGACAAGCCAGGCCCCCCGGCACCAAGCGCCGCGATTACCGCCACCGTGATGATCTCGTT
>JBDGVS010000421.1:0-2862 GCA_039585535.1 Gemmatimonadota bacterium
TACGGGAGAGGGCGATCGCCGTAGCGTCGTTGAAAAGACTCTCACCCTCGACCAGAACACTCAGGCGCTTGGGGGCACCGACCCGGGCAAACATCGAAACCACAGCGACCGGCTCGGTCGCCGCCAGGATCGAACCCAGGAGCAGCGCTTCCGGCCACCCGAGCCGGACTCCGAGCTGCGGCGCAAACCAGTGCATGATCCCGCCGATGACCCCCGTCGACACGATGAGCCCCGGAATCGCCAGGGTCAGCGTCGGTGCGAGGTTCTCCCGGAGCGCGCGCGCATCGAGGCTGAACGCCGAGTGAAAGACCAGCGTCGGCAGCAAGACGAAGAAGACGACACCCGGGGTGACTGCCAGCTCCCCGACGGGCGCCAGGAAGTCCACTCGATCCGCGAGCGCACCAACGACCGCGCCGGCTGCCACGAGGGTGAGTGCGTCCGGGACGTCCAGTCGCTTCGCCACCGCGTGCGCGGCAACGCAGGCGAGCAGAAGCACCAACACGCCCCCGACCAGAGTGGAGATCGGGTGCTCCACCGTTTCCTGGGCGATGCTCTGCAGAACCGGAGCGAGCGAAATCGGGAGGGCGTGCATTCCGTTCGGGGCGATCGGTCCGGTTGGAGGCGGCGCGAAGCGGCCAGCGTGACGGGCGCATTGTACCGGCCATGTGGCAGGCGCGCGAACCTGGGCACGACCTTGCCCGCCCCCCGCGAGGACCGGACATTCCCGTCTCTGGAGATCCGTACGCGTGCGCCGAACCGATGCGCCCGCTCAAACCCCGTTCAGGAGCTGTACCGTGAAGAAGACGATTGCATTGGTGGCCGTGCTCGCGGCCCTCGGCACTGCCCCGGTGAGCGCTCAAAGCGCGAGCATGAGCTTCTTTGTCACCAGCACAGGTTCGGGCGATGGTGCCAACCTCGGCGGACTCGCCGGCGCCGACCAGCACTGCCAGGACCTCGCGTATTCGGCCGGCTTCGGCGACCTCACCTGGCGTGCGTACTTGAGCACCGTGTCCATGGGCGGAGAGAGCGCCGTCCACGCCCGCGACCGCATCGGGTCGGGCCCCTGGCACAACTACGCCGGCGATATGATCGCCAGCAGCGTAGCAGACCTGCATTCGGATAATGTGAACCTCACCAAAGAGTCGACGCTGACCGAGAAGGGATCGATCGTGAACGGCCGCGGCGACTCGCCCAACATGCATGACATCATCACAGGGTCGAACCTCGACGGCACCGCCAACACCGACGAAGGCCACGACGCGTGCGCGAACTGGACCAGCAACGGCGAAGGCAGTGCCCGCGTTGGTCACCATGATCGTCAGGGGGGCGGCCAGAACCCCACCTCGTGGAATTCGGCGCACGGATCACGCGGATGCAGCCAGGAGAACCTCCAGGGCTCCGGCGGTAACGGCTTGTTCCTCTGTTTCGCCGAGGACGCAAACGCTCCGTTCGACGCGCTTCGCGAAGAGTAGATCTTGAAGCGTAAAGCCCTCCTGGTCGGGGCCCTCGTGATGGGGGCCCCGATCGTACAGGGTGGGTGTGCGGGTCAGGAGGTCGATTCACTCGACCGGTGGGGAATCACCGCGGTCGACGGGCTGGAGATCGGTCATCGGACGCTGACCGCGCGACCGACCGGGTGCACTGTGATTCTGGCACGCGGTGGCGCGGTCGGGGGCGTGGACGTCCGTGGGAGCGCTCCCGGGAGTCGTGAAATCGCTCTGTTGGACCCCGTGAACACGGTAGAGCGGGTCCACGCCGTCGTGCTCTCCGGTGGCTCGGCCTTCGGCCTGAGCACGGCCGATGGCGTGATGCGGTACCTCGACGAGCGCGACATCGGCTATCCGGTCGGAGACAAGGTCGTCCCCATCGTGGTCGCGGCGATCCTGTACGATCTCGGCCTCGAGGGTGACGAGAAGATCCGCCCCGACGCCACGTGTGGATACGAGGCGGCCGAGGCGGCGAGCGCCGGTGCTACCGCTGAGGGTTCGGTGGGCGCCGGAGCAGGAGCCACCGTCGGCAAAATGCGCGGGATGACGCGGGCGATGCGGGGTGGCTTCGGTACCGCCTCCATCACGCTCGAGAGCGGACTGACGGTCGCCGCCGCCGTGGCCGTGAACGCGGTAGGCGACATCGTCGATCCGGCGACGGGCGCACTGGTCGCAGGAGCGAGAACCGAGGACGGCCGCAGGCTCGTCGACATGCGGCGGGTTCTGCGGGGCGAAAGCGCCGAGAGCTCGGAGTCCTCGGCAGAGGCCGGAGCGAACACGACTCTGGGCCTGGTCGCGACGAACGCGACTCTGACCAAGTCGCAGGCCACCAAGATGGCTCAGATGGCCCAGGACGGATTGGCCCGGACCATCTATCCCGCGCACACCGCGGGCGATGGCGACACGGTCTTCTCACTGGCGACCGGCGCCTGGGGCGGAGACTCCGACATAACGCTCATCGGGGCGCTGGCCGCCGACGTCATGGCAGAAGCGATCTTGCGAGCGGTACGGAGCGCCGAAGGCATCCCCGGCCTTCCGAGTGTCTCGGAGTTGGGACGCTGAGCGAGACAGCTCCCCTTCAGCTCACCGTGCTCATCGCCTATTCGGGGGCGCTGGTGCTCTTCGGCCTGTGGGTGGCTCGACGCGGCGAAGGGACGGGGAGCTTCTTCGTCGCCGATCGCCAACTCGGACCCGGCCTGGTTTTTTCGACCTTTCTCGCCGCGAACATCGGCGCCGGTTCGATCATCGGTGCCTCGGGCCTCGGCTACGAGACCGGACTCTCTGCGTGGTGGTGGGTCGGATCTGCGGGGATCGGCTCTCTCCTCCTGGCCTTCTGGGTCGGCCCCCGGATCTGGCGCATCGCCTCGGACGAGGG
>JBDGVS010000422.1:0-2849 GCA_039585535.1 Gemmatimonadota bacterium
TCCGGAATTCCGGGGCCCCAGCCGCGCAGGGCCCGTTCATAGAGGGAGTGCTCCTCCTTCACTCCTTCGAGTTCGAGGACGCGGTTTCGTCCTTTCGCCGCGCACAGGAACTCGACCCGGACTTCGCCCTGGCCTACTGGGGCGAGGCGATGGCATACAACCATCCCCTTTGGCGCGAGCAGGATCGGACGGCCGCCCTCGAGACCCTCGACCGTTACGCGCCGTCGCCCGACGCTCGGCAGGCCAAGGCCCCGACCGAGCGAGAGGCCGCCTACCTCGAGGCGATCGATATTCTCTACGGTGACGGCCCGAAGACCGAGCGAGACCTCGACTACATGCAGGCCATGAGTCGACTATCCGCAACGTTTCCGAACGACGACGAGGCTCGCGCCTTTCACGCACTGTCCATCCTCGGCAAGACGGACGGCGAACGCGACTTCGCGTCGTACATGAAAGCCGCCGCAGTCGCCCAACCGGTATTCGATGGGAACCCCGATCATCCGGGCGCAGCGCACTACATCATCCATTCATTCGACGATCCCGTGCACGCCCCGCTCGGCCTGGACGCTGCACGCGCATACTCGGAAATCGCGCCAGACGCGGCACACGCGCAGCACATGACGTCACACATCTTCGTCGCTATGGGTCTCTGGGACGATGTCGTGTCCGCGAATATCCGCGCGAGGGATGTACAGAACGCCCGGCGGGCCGAGCTCGGTCGTCCTCCGAACAGCTGTGGGCACTACACGTCATGGCTCCACTACGGATGGCTGATGAAGGACGCGCTGTCGGACGCCGAGCGCGGTATGGCTGAGTGCCGGGATTGGGTCCGTGGAGGACAGGCGAGCGGTGCTGAGATGGCCTACTTCGCCGACATGCGGGCACGACACGTCTTCGATACACAAGACTGGGCGGCGGCGGCACGCCTTGATGCGGACGTCGACCTCCCCACCTACCACTTCGTGACAGCATTCGCCGCACTCCAGTCAGGCGATGAGGCCGCGGCCAGCCAACCCTGGGATGCGCTACGTCGGATGGCCGGCACTCGGGCCAACGCCAGGGATCAGATCATGCTCCTCGAGTTGGAGGCTCTTCGAGCTCAGCAGGCTGGGGAGCACACCCGCGCCATCGCCCTCCTCGAAGAAGCTGCGGGCATCGAAGAGGGATTACCCTTCGAATTCGGGCCCCCGGCGAGCGTTAAGCCTCCGCACGAAATGCTTGGCGAGGCCGCCCTCGCGGCTGGGGATCACGAGCGCGCTCTCCGTGCCTTTCAGCGCAGCCTCGACTTCACGCCGGAGCGAACACCATCGCTGGCAGGGCTCATCACCTCGGCGCTTGCGCTGGATCGCGCTGCACTCGCGACCGACGCGCAATCACGGCTCGACGGCATTCGCGGGACACGCTGACTCCGGTCGCCCTCCGCGATGCTCAGGATGAGTCGCCGTCATCGAACCACACGGATACGAGATCGGCCCGAGCGCGAATCCTTCGCGCTCGGGCCGAAATGCCGCTCAACAGCGGAAACTACTTCTTACGCTTCTTCGGTTTACGGCCCTGGTTGGGATGCTCCAGGTGCTTCCATGTCTCGCCCCTGCGCAGCATGTAGATCGTGCTTGGCGAGACTTCAAATTTTCGAGCCCACTCCGCCCCAGACTTCTTCCACCCGTCTTTCTTCTCATCCCAGTCGTTGAGCACCTGCTCCGCCTGCTTTATGGACAGCTCAGAGTGAGGTGAGTTCTCTCCGCGGAGCCAGACGTTCGACCCATACCAGCGATCGACACGCTGGATAGGTCCGCCGAGCTTCCGCCCAGTGTGACCGAGGCAATAGTGACGCACCTGATCGACGGAAAAGTCCGGATTCATCCGGGAAATCTCTGCGTACAGGTACCCTTCCTCGGCTAGCTCTCGCCACTTGACGACGAGCTTGGCATCAGGCTTTGCCATGCTACGGTTCTCCTAGGGGGGGGAGTTTTAAGATTCATATATCAAATACACAACATACCCCCGACAAGCGGGCGGGTTTCACCCCACAGGGTACGTACTGCGGGGGGAGGCGCCGGTCGGACAGTGCCGAATTCAATCGGCGCAAACAGCTCGCGCGTGAAGCGCTGCTTCAATGTCGCCACCTTGGACGCAAATTCAAGCGCATGGTAGGGGCAATTTCCCTTTTTTCGACATTCGTCATCAAGAAATCACCGTCTGTTCGTCTTTCGGCCTCGCCCGCGGCTCCCACACAACCCCCACAACGTGCTCCTGGATCCATCGGATTTCTTCGATATCCCGCGTAGGCTAATGCCGGTCGGCCGGCGAGCATCAGGGAGATGAGAGACGATGAACACGCTAACCTCCGGAAGGGCGTAACCTTTGGAGCGCCCATCGTCATCGCTCAGCCCGTCGGGCACAGGCCCAAGAGACGCTCATGGATAAGACACGCTACATCGTCGGTGTTCTCGTGGTGACGTGCCTGCCCCCGGGCCTGCTGTGGTGGTTCCTGGTTCACCCCTTTGTCGACTTCTGGCGAGGCCGGGGGCCACGGGTCACGCTGGCCGTGATGGGGATCATCGGCGTGGCCGGCGTCGCCGGGCTCGCCGTGGTCCGTGACACCCTGCTCATCCGCGATCTCGGAATGAGCTACCTGCTGAGCTTCCTCGCCGTGTGTCTGCTGGCCGCGTCAGTCACGATCGCGATGCGGCGCAGTCGGCATCTGACCGTGCGCATCCTGGTCGGTTTCCCAGAGCTAGAGCCCAAGGGAACGCCTGGACAGCTACTGACCGATGGCATCTACGCTCGTATTCGGCATCCGCGGTACGTGGAAATCGCCCTCGGCACGATGGCGTACGCGCTGTTCT
>JBDGVS010000423.1:0-2836 GCA_039585535.1 Gemmatimonadota bacterium
GAGCGCGATCGGTTGGCCGAGATCGCCGACTGGTGCATCGCTCACGAGATTCATCTCGTGGTCAACGAGATCTACGGCCTCTCACTCATCGACACCGGGCATCCGTCAATTCGCGATGACTACGAGAGCGTCGCTCCCTTCGAGTCGTTCGGTCGGATCATGGACGAGAAGCGCAGTGACTACCTGCACCTCTGGTACGCACTCTCGAAGGACCTCGGCGTCTCGGGCTTTCGCGTCGGGATGGTCTACTCTCGAAACGAAGCGTTTCTGCGCTCCTACGAGAATCTGAATCTGACGCACTCCGTCTCGAACCACACGCAGTGGGTCATGGGGCACGTGCTGACAGACCACGACTTCATGACGGGGTACGTAAAGCGGAACCAGGAGCGACTGACCGACGCATACGCCATGGTCGTCACACAGCTCCGCCGGATGCGAGTGCCCTACATCCCGAGCCGAGGAAGCCTCTTCGCCTGGATCGACCTGTCCGAGTTCCTGGAGGCCGAATCCATCGACGGCGAGTTGGCCCTGTGGGAGTCGATCTACCGTGAATCAGGTGTACTCCTGACTCCCGGCGTCGGCTTCGGGCAATCGAAGCACGGACTCTTCCGGGTCGTCTACCCCTGTGTCACCGTCCCCGAACTGGCGGTAGCGCTCGACCGTCTGGAGGCCTTCGTGGAGGCACACAGGAGCAGCGACAGGGCGTAGCCGACGCCTCAGCTGCCTCCGTCCACTCGGGCACCCAGGAACGCCGGATCGAGGTCACTGAACCCGATCTGATCGATGATCACCTCGCCGGCGTGTACCTGGTCGAAGACGAAGCTGACCGAGGAGAGTCGCCGAGGATCCAGCGAACGGTTGTCGGCGAGGAAGTCCTCGAGCGGAATCGCATACGTCTGCAGGATCATCTCCCAGTGCGTCTGGAAGCGATCTTCCTCCAGGTCCCGACGACGCATCACATACGTCTCGAGAGGGCGCCTGACCGCACCATAGTCGCTCAGCGTCACACGGGCTGTTCGGCCCGAAGCGTCGGCGAGCTCGATGCTCAAGTCTACCGAAGGGTCCTCGGCCTCGTCTTCGGCGCCATCATCACCCAGGTCGCCTTCCGTCATGTTCTCGTCGTCTGACTCATCCCCGTCTGCATCCTCACCGGGCGCCTTTCGAGGTCCGGGGACGTCGTTGGTCGGCGCGAGCATGAAGTCGAGCGTCGAGCCGGAGTGGAGGCGCCAGTCCGCTGCGAGGCGGCCAGGCAGATTGACCGTATACCGAGCCGCGGGACCGTGCGCAGAGGTGTCCGCACCCTCGATACGGTTGTTCCAGCCGACGGTGACCGCCTGATTGTCCTGCGACGCCGAGGTATTGGCCCGATTGCTCGACCGTAGAAGGAGCGTGGCCTCCTTCCATGTCGCCAAGGAGTCACCCGAGATCGTTACCCCGGCCTCGGCGCCACTCGTGACGTCGATGTCTTCTTCGTACGTCGCGAGCGCCCGGAACGCACTCGTCTCGAAGCGGGTGATGTACATCGTCTCCGGCAGCCACTGTCCGACGACCCGGTGGTCGCGGAAAACCGGCAGGTATCGCTTGTCTCCCTTCGTGACCACCTCGAGAAACGACGAGACGTAGATCTCGGCAAAGCGCCGCTGATCTTCTTCCGGGATCAGGCCACGAAGATCCAGAATGCGCCCGCTGCGTGGGCCGTTGTCGTGGGGCCCCCATACCGAGTTCCACTGTCCGTGGTTCGCGCGATACACGTAGACCGCCGACTTGAAGTTGAAGTCGTCGGGGTCATTGAACTTCATGCGGTCGTAGATCCGCAGACCGTGGAAGCTCGTGACGTCTCCGTCGTGGGAGCCGTGGAACGTCAGATAGCTCATGTCTTCCACAACGACGCCTCGACCCGTCGGGAGATACTGCCCGTCGACCGGGGCGATCGAGACGATGCCCTGGATGTCGTAGCCGAAGTCGAAGGTCAGCGAGGCATCGTCGGGGTAATGAGAGAGCGTGTTGAAGGCGGCGGCGTTGGCCACGGCCTCGCCTCCACGCGAGTGACCCATGAGCACGATGTTGCCCATGTCTACTTTGCCCTCGAACGGATTCCCGGCCTCGTCGTTGAACTCCTCGAAGAGCTGGACGTGCCGGAGCAGGAACCACCCGCGCGCATCGTTCTCGCCACGGATGCCCCCGTTGATGAAGTTCTCGTCGACGCTCGCAAGGATGTACCCGCGACTGGCGAGCAGCTCGCCCAGGTAGTCGTACCCGGGGTCCGAGAACTCCTTCATGTTGTGGTTCCCGTGCACCACGAGCACGAGTGGGAAGGGGCCCTCCCCATCCGGATACCAGACACGCGCGTTGAGCGGCATCTCTTTGGGCGTGAAGCCCCAGTAGCCGTTCCGCTCGTCGGCCGATGCGCCGAGGGCGACCATCTTCGAAACGTCCACCGTCGGGGTCGTGATCGCCACGGAGTCACGGTACTCGGGTCGATTCTTGTCCGTCCCCGAGCCGTAGAAGAGCGTGAGTACATCGTACGAACCGGGCTGCCCCGGGTCGGGCGCGTCGAGGGCCTGAAGCGCGAGTACGACGTCAGCATCGCTCGGCGTCAGTGTCAGGGCCGGGGTGCACGCGGTCACCCCCGAGATCACTAGAGCGATCATGCGGATCGATTTGGTCATGGGGCCCATGATGGCCTGGCCGCCCGAGGCTGGCAAACCGGGCGGTACGTGGACAGCTTATGCCTCCCGTATCGCGGACAAATCAACCAAGAAACGGCGCCAGGGCACCGCCCGGAGCGCATGACCGGAGAACGCATGGCCAACCCGACCGTCACGATCGAAACCAA
>JBDGVS010000424.1:0-2829 GCA_039585535.1 Gemmatimonadota bacterium
ACGGAAATGACCACACCGACCGCGGCTGCGAACAGCAGAGGTCCCCACCGGCGAGACCGCGAGCGTTCCTTCAATTCCGACAAACCCGGATCGGCGGGGGCCGGAATATCCGTCACCACTGGAACCGCCGCGAGGGCAACAACCGCACCCGACGGGGCAACCGGATCGATCCTCACGTCTCCCGCCCGCTCCTGGCTCACCGACCCCTGATAAAGCCGACGAACCGCGTCGCGGACCTCGGTCGGTGGGTCCAGTCCAAGTTCTTCGGTGAACCGTTCCTCGAAGCTTTCGCAGACGGCCACGGCGGCGGCAACGTCTCCGCTCTGTCCCAGCGCTTCGACGAGGAAGCAGACTGAGGGTGCATTCAACGGAGACAGCGCGACTCCCACTCGCGCGAACTCGATCTCCCGCCGGATATCCCCCGAGGCACGGGCCTCCGACGTCAGCTTCTCTGCGGCCGCGACCACCTCTCGGCGCAGGCGCTCGCGGGTCTGTTCGACCCACCATTCGAAGTCTGGCAGGTCGGGGACGTGGAAGCCGTTCAGGAAGTCGCCTCGATAGAGGGCGAGCGCTTCGGCGAGGTCACCCCTCGCTACGGCATCTTCGAGCGCAGCGACGTCACAGCGGAGCACGGACGCGTCGATCCCGATCTCCTGATCGCCCCGAGCGGTCAGGACACCCTCGCCAAGAGAGCGCCGCAGGAAGTACAGCGTCTGCCGCAGGGCACCTCGAGCGCGCTTCTCGTCCGACTCGGGCCAAAACAGTGCGAGGAGCTTGTCCCGCCGGTGGAACACCCCCGATCCCCCGGAAGACAGATACGCCAGGATCGCGACGCGTTTGGGCTGGGAGAGTACGCTGAGCAGTGACTTCCCGTCGCTGTCGGTCAGCGATAACGGACCCAACAGCTGGAGGGACTTGGGCCCTTCAGCTGGCATGCGCACTAAACTCCTTCGGTGGTCGGAAGTCTCCCGCCGGGAGGGTCGGTCCGGGACCAGAACTGGGCATAAGCACGGCGATAATGTGACGCCTGCGAAGATCCTGCAAGCTTAGTTGACACGTGCGGAGTCACCCGAGCCGCTCTAGCAATTCGCCGTCGATCCGGCTCTTCACCGTCCGACGATCGATCTGCAGGCGACGGGCCACCTCCTGGTAACTCCCGACATCGGCATAGACGAGGGTGCAGTATCGACTCAGCAGTTCGTCGGCCGTCAGAGTCCCGCGCTTCAACTCCTCGGCCACCTGGTCCCGGACACTGCCAGTCGAGATGCCGAGGGGCTGGTAGTGCTGTCGGATCAGCACGCTCCTCACGCACTGCTCCAGTTCGCGGGTGTTGCCCGGCCACGGGTAGGCCTCGCCGAGGTTCGCGAGGATCCACCTCTCCACCTCCGCGGCCAACTCGTCAGCCCCCTCCCCTACCACACGACGTGACAGGAAACGGAGAAGCTCGCCCAGGAGCTCGGGCGATCCCGAGAGCTGGTCGCGAAGGGACGGCGTGACGATCATGTCCGAGCACAGCCGGTAGTAGAAGTCCTCCCGGAAGCGCCCCTCACGCACCTCGAGCGCCAGGTTCCGGTTCGTCGCTGCGAGCATTCGGCCCCGAAAGAGTTGATCGGCCGTATCCCCGAGCGCCCGGAACCCACGGGTCTCGAGCACCCGGAGGAGCTTCACCTGGATCGCCGCGTCCAGCTCACCGATCTCGTCCAGGAATACGCTCCCACCCGGCTCGCACTGCTCCAGCCACCCCCGACGGTCCGCGACGGCCCCCGTAAACGCACCACGACGGTGCCCGAAGAGCTCGGACTCGATCAGGGTGGACGGGAGTGCGGAGAGGTTGAGTGGATGGAAGCCGGATTCGACACGACCTGCGAACCTCAGCTTCTGCTCGTCGAACAGCACGTAGCTGGACAACGCGATCGCCCGAGCCACCAGCTCCTTTCCCGTTCCGGACGGCCCGGTGATGAGCGTGGTCATATCGTTCATGCGCAGGTACAGCGTCGTCGCGTACCGCCGCAGATCGTGCGTGAAGATCGAGTCCCACACCGCCGCACGAAGACGCCCGGTGATGGGCGACTGTCCGATGATGAAGCGGAAGATGTGGTGGTACGCCCGCTGAATCTGGTACAGGCAGGCGAACACGTGGGCGGGCTCGAAGCGCCCTGGGATGTCCACACCAGGGATCTCGAGGAAGTATGTCCACTCGCTCCGAAAGCGACTGTAGAAGCCTCGCACGCTTGAAGTCCGCCCTTCTTCTTCCGCCCGGATCAGCTCGGTGAATCCATCGACATGGCGCCGGTACAGGAGAAGCAGCGCCGCGTCCTGATAGAGGGTCAGCTCGCGAGGGGACGGGGAGGCCCGGGATATCAGACGCTCGCGAGCCTGCTCCAGCCGAGACTCCGCGATTCGTGAGATCTCCTCGAAGTTCGTCCCCCGCTGATACGGATCCCGTGCCAGCAGTTCGTGGAGCGACTCCTGAGAGTGCGGCACGTACCGCTCACCCAGCAGGGCGCGCTCGTGCGTCTCCCGCTCGGCCCCGAACGGATTGGAGGCTCCGAGGCCGGAGAAGTTCTGCAGAAATGCGCGCTGCTCATCGGTGACAAACATCAACCTCTCCATTCGAATGTACTCCAAATGTACAGCTATGATACTTGAAATGCACACCCTACCCACCACAAAGAGCGAACGAGAACAGTCCTGCCGAACCCATACCACTGCCCGGCAACGACTTACAAAGAACCACCCGTCATGGCACACCCGTTGCCTTTAGTAGCCCACGAAGGCCAGACGAACTCAAGACGACACGGAATGGAGTATCATGAGCAACTCGACGAG
>JBDGVS010000425.1:0-2824 GCA_039585535.1 Gemmatimonadota bacterium
TCATCCCGCCGCGCATGCTGGAAACGTGGGCGACTCCCGCTTCAACCAACCTCTGAGACGCGGTCCTGCTCCGCTGTCCACTGCGGCAGTACACGATCACATGTCGGTCACGTGGCACCTCCGAGAGTCGACTACCCAGCTCACCCAGAGGAACCAGCCGCGCACCGTGCCCGGCGAGACTACTCACGGCCCACTCCCATGGCTCCCGCACGTCCAGGAGGAAGGGTGCGTCGGGTCCCTCGAGCAGTCGAGCCACTTCTTCGACCTCGATCTCGTCGAAGCGAGCGGCTCCATCGGTGCCGAACTCCTCTCCAGCCGCAGGGGGCTTCACGCCGCAGAAGACCTCGTAGTCGATGAGCTCTTTCTGCGTCGGCTCGTCCCCGCACACCGGACACGCTGGATTCCGCCGGAGAGCGACCTCACGCCAGTTCATCTCGAGAGCATCGAAGATGAGCAGGCGTCCGGCCAACGTCCTCCCGACGCCGAGAAGGAGTTTGATGGCCTCCATCGCCTGCGCCGATCCGATGATGCCGGGCAGCGCCCCGAGGACGCCCCCCTCGGCACAGTTGGGCACGAGTCCTGGTGGCGGCGGCTCTCGGAAGAGGCATCGATAGCAGGGCCCACCCTCCGTGGCGAAGACGGAGACCTGACCTTCCCAACGGAATACCGACCCGTACACGTTCGGCTTCCCGAGCAGGACACAAGCATCGTTCACCAGATATCGGGTCGGGAAGTTGTCCGTCCCGTCGACAACAACGTCGTATCCCGAGAGGATCTCGAGAGCGTTCTCCGAAGTCAGTTCGGTGGCATGCCTGACGAGCTCTACGTGCGGATTCACCTCCGCGATACGGTCAGCCGCGCTGTCGAGCTTGCTACGACCCACGTCTGACGTGCCGTGGAGCAGCTGGCGCTGGAGATTGCTCTCATCGACCGTGTCGAAGTCGACCATGCCGAGCGTCCCCACACCGGCTGCAGCCAGGTAGAGAGCGAGCGGAGAACCCAGCCCACCGGCGCCGACGCAGAGCACACGACCAGCCTTCAGCTTCCTCTGGCCGTCCACTCCGACGCCGGGAAGAGCCAGATGCCGTGCGTACCGGTACAACTCGTCCCGGCCGAGATCCGGTAGCGTCACTGCGGCCCCTCTTCGGCGAGCCGACCACGGGCTCCGCCCTCAGCCACGAGTTGGAATGCCTGCGCGTCCGCCTGAAGGCGCTGCACCACGTCGGGACCCCGACCCGCGACGGCCGCCACATCAGAGAGCTGCAACGCCATGACGTAGAATTGCCAGGGCATCATGAGCGTGGATCGATCCTGCCAGAGCGTCCGTTCTCGCAGGCCTCGGAACTCGTAGATCTCGTCGTAGAGTCGCAGAGAGTGTTCGACATCGAACCAGCTCGAGCCGTACTCCGGAGAGCCCTGCACCAATCCCTCGTTGGGGTCGGTCTCGAGATTCCGCAACTCGAGCTTGGTGGTCAGGCCGTGGCGGACGCCCCACCTGTCCAGGCCAAGCTGTCGCATGAGGCCGGCCGCAGACGAAAAGTAGATCGGCCGCTCCAGCGAGGAGTCGCTGATGATTCGGATGGCGAGTTGCTGACTTCGATCCAGTACCATCCCGGAAGGGTAGGTCACGGCGAGCTTGGGGAAGGCCACGGTAAGATCTTCCGAAAGCCGCACGGTGCCGACCTGGTTCAGGACGTCCTCCGACAGCCGCATGATCGGAGTGCGGGGCATGTCGCGATCATCGTACAGACCGGGCACCAGTTCCGGGTCGAAGGCCCGCTGGTTCTCAGCGAGCGTGAGCTCCTGGAGCTGACGTGGATACCACGAGGTGTAGAGGTACTGACCAACGATCACGGTCACGTCTTTGCGGACACCCTCGACCTCCTGCATGTACCAGAGCGGGAAGGTGTCGTTGTCGCCATTCGTGAAGAGAACCGCATACGGTTCGACACTCATGAGGAGGTCGTAGGCCCAATCCCGAGCGGAGTAGTCTCCGGCTCGGCTCGCCCAGCTCCAGTTGAGCGCGAGCGGTATGAGCGCGAGCACGAGGATCGGTGCGGCCTTCCGGTAGCGCTGCCTCCCTCCCCCGAGTGCCTGGGCCACCGTGTGCCACACCCACGCGAGTCCCGTCCCCGCCAACGATCCCCACAGAAGGAAGCCCGCAACGAAGAAGTAGTCGCGCTCCCTGACTTCTCGCTGCCCACCGGCGAGGTCGCCGTGTAGCGAGTACCCGTGCTTGAAGTTCAGGTAGTAGACCAACCCGATGGTGAGCGTCGCGGCAAGTACCGCCAGGTACGCGAAGAGCACACGGTCCGTCCGCCATGCCGAGGCCAGTCCCACCACTCCGAGCGCGAGAAACAGCAACGTGAGCGGACGACGCGCCGGGCTGGGCAACGGGGAGGCATCGAGTCCCCTGGACCACTGCCACTCGAAGTACTGGGCGTACGTGGCCATCTGTGCAGAGAACGGAGCCTTCCGCTGCGTCACCGGAGGTGTCTGGTACTGCTCACGGGTGAGGTTCGCTCCGAGTGCCCGACACCCCGAACGCCCGTGCGTGTAGATAGCCGCCGCCGCCCCGGTGAAGGATTCGCAGATCGGATCACCTTCGTTCACCACCGGATCGAGTGCCGCGCGAATCGGGAGCACGAAGTTGAACGACAGGCCGAGGAGCACCAGCAGAATCCCTCGGCCAAGGAACGCCGGACGCAGGAGCGGACGGGGGTCCGAAAGCAGTACGAGGACCGCGACAGCGGGTCCGGCCAGGATCGACATCAGGTGGCTGGTAGAGCCGATCGCCATCAGAAAGAGCGCCCACAACAAAAGT
>JBDGVS010000426.1:0-5998 GCA_039585535.1 Gemmatimonadota bacterium
GCAAACGCTCGTGTGCTGGCGCTGCTGGGGCAGTCGGTGACCACCGACCACATCTCCCCGGCGGGCGCGATCCCGAAGGCAGAGCCGGCCGGTACATACCTGCGTGGACACGACGTCCAGGTGAAGGACTTCAACACCTTCGGATCACGTCGTGGGAACCACGAAGTCATGATGCGGGGAACGTTCGGCAACGTCCGCATCAAGAACCTGCTGCTCGACGGGCGTGAAGGTGGCTACACGCTGCACCTCCCCACGGACGAGGAGATGCCGATCTACGACGCCTCTATGCGCTATCAGGAAGCAGGTACACCGCTCGTGATTCTGGCCGGACAGGAATACGGCACCGGCAGCTCGCGCGATTGGGCGGCGAAGGGGACCATCCTCCTGGGCGTGAAGGCAGTCATCGCCGAGAGCTTCGAGAGGATTCACCGCAGCAACCTCGTGGGAATGGGTGTGCTGCCGCTCGAATTCATCGACGGACAGACGCCGACGTCCCTCGGGCTCAACGGACGTGAAAGCTTCGACCTCACCGGCATCGCGTCCGGTCTCGAGCCCGGGTGCATCATCGACGTAAAGGCCACGGCAGAAGACGGGACCGTAATCGCCTTCCAGGCGAAGGCGAGACTCGATTCGGACGTGGACGTAGAGTACTACACGAACGGCGGCATTCTGCAGACGGTGCTGCGCAAGATGGCCCGCGGCGAGATGTAGCCGGCGGCAGGTCCAGGCGCTCCAGCGCCGGAGAAAGACAACGGGCGGGTCGCCGAAAGGCGGCCCGCCCGTTCGACTATTCCCGCATGCCGACCGGTGGGCCGAACACCTCACTGAGTACGAAGGCCTGACGGAGCGCCGACGTCTTCTTGCTCCGCAGCTGACCTCGGACCGCTTTGGCATCCTCGCTCAGATACTGGGCGAGGGGGTCCAGGTCGTCTTGAAGCGACTTGGCCCGCGTCGACGGATCAGTCCCATACCCGGCGTGCGACTTGTGGATTCGATGCTCTCCACGGGACGACGCCCGGTTCGGAACGGCCCGCTGAGGTAGAGGCCGCGCCACGGGTGGTGCACGTGGCGTCCTCGCGGGACGGGTAGGCCCGCCAACCTGGCGAGCTCCTCCAGGAGTTCGCCAGGTAACATCTCTTCGGACGACGGACGGTCCGGGCGCGGCCGGGTGGCCCCACCCGAAGACGAAGCCCCCGCCGCCAGCTCGTCATCGTACGACGGATCGGCGTCGTACGTCGGAAACTCGAAGTCGGGGAGTTCTCTGTCCCACTCCGCCGGAACCGGCATCTCAGGGCGATCGCCCTCCGGAAGCTCACCTGCCCGCTTCTGCTTCCGACTACGTGCGATCGACTCGATGATCGAAAAGAAGATGATCACCGCAAAGAAGATGAATTCTTCCATGACGGCTCGCGCCTACTCTCCGAGCGGGTCGTGCGCCGCTTCGTCAGGGCCTGCGATCGCGTTACGCATGTCCGTATCCGACTCGACATTCCGGTATTTCATGTAGTCCATGACACCGAAGTTCCCGTTGCGAAGTGCATCGGCGAGCGCGAGCGGCACCTGGGCCTCAGCCTTCACGACCTCTGCTCGCATCTGCCCCACGAGTGCCTTCATCTCCTGCTCTTCGGCGACGGCCATGGCACGACGCTCCTCCGCCCGGGCCTGCGCCACGCGCTTGTCGGCCTCGGCCTGATCGGTCTGCAGTTCAGCACCGATGTTCTTACCGACGTCGACATCCGCGATATCGATCGACAGGATCTCGAACGCGGTTCCGGAGTCGAGCCCCTTGCTCAGGACGGTCTTCGAGATGCCATCAGGGTTCTCGAGAACCTCTTTGTGCGAGTTCGCCGAGCCGATCGTCGAAACGATGCCCTCGCCGACCCGAGCCAGGATCGTCTCCTCTCCGGCACCACCAACCAGTCGGTTGATGTTCGCGCGCACGGTGACACGGGCGACAGCGATCAACTGAATGCCGTCCTTCGCCATCGCGGCGACCTTCGGCGTGTTGATGACCTTCGGATTGACCGATACCTGCACGGCCTCGAAGACGTCACGACCGGCAAGGTCGATGGCCGCGGCCTGGTTGAACGCGAGGTCGATATTCGCCTTGTCGGCCGAGATCAGAGCGCCCACCACACGGTCGACTCGCCCGCCCGCGAGGTAGTGTGCCTCGAGGGCGTCGATGTTGAGATCGAGCCCCGCCTTGGTCGCGTTGATCAGCGGTCTCACCACCGCCGGAGGGGACACCTTCCGCAGACGCATGCCCACGAGAGTCATCATCCCGACGTTGACTCCTGCCGAAAGGGCCTCGACCCAGAGTCGGACGGGAATCGCCCAAAGGATGATTGCCAGGACCAGGACGGACCCGACGATAAAAATTGCGCTGGACGCTGCAACACCATCCATGAGTGAGCCTTTGTTCGGTTAAGAGTTGGGTGCTGCTATCAGAGCTGTGGTTCGACGGCGTCATCTTCCAGAATCGGCCGCACAACGTGGCGATATCCCTCGGCGTTCACTACCCGCACCAATGTACCCTCGGTGATCCACTCCGACTCCGATACGACGTCGACGCGCTCGTCTCCGAAGAGCGCGGTTCCCGACGGTCTGAGGTCGGTGATGGCCTTCCCCGTCACCCCGACGAGGTCGGAGCGGGTCTCGGCGGACTCGTAGCCGATCTCACGATCCGTACTCGCGGTGAGGAAGATCCCGCTCTTCGCGAAGCGGGCACTCCTCGGCAGAGTACGAATGAGTGCCCAGGCGGAGACGACGATGAGTACGATGGTCGTGCTCAACACGAGACCCACACGCGTGAAGTCGGCCGTCAGTGCCAGATCGCTCAGCATACTCATATATAGTCCGGCCATGATGCCGATCCCCCCGAGGAGACCGAAGATTCCGAAGCCCGGAATCAGAAAGACCTCGACGCCGACCAGTGCCAGCCCAACCGCAAAGATCATCAGATCCTCGAGCCCGGCGAGCCCGATGATCATGTTTGACCCGAAGAAGAGCGCCAGCGAGAGCACCCCGGCCAGGCCGGCGATCCCGAAGCTCGGAGTCTTGATCTCCGTGATGAGTCCAAGAAAACCCAACGTGAGCAGGAACGGCGCGACGACGGGATTCGAGAAGAAGCGCACCACGCGTTCCGCCCAGTTCGCGGTCAGGGTCACGACCTCGGCTCCCGGCGTCCCCAACTCCTGCAGGAGCGTGCCCAGGTCGTCCACTTCGAGCGCGTAGCCGATGGCGACGGCCTCTTCGGTCGTGAGCGTGAGAAGTTTGCCCGCCTCTACGACGCCCTCGATCTCGATGTCTTCATCGACCATGGCCGCCGCGACCTCGGGATCGAGGTCACTCATCTCGGCGAGGGCCCTCATCTGACTCCGCATGGCGGACACGATCTTCTCGGGTGCCTTCTGGCCTCCTCCGTCCACCGGTGTCGCCGCGCCCATAACCGAACCGGGCCGCATGTACACGCGGTCGGTGGAAAGTGCGATCAAAGCCCCCGCTGAATACGCGCGTCGGTTCACGAGGGTGTAGATCGGAATCGGGGCGTCGGTGAGTGCGTCGGAGATGCGCTCCGCCGCATCGACTCGACCGCCAGGGGTGTCCATGTCGAGAACCACGGCAGAGGCGCCCGCCGCCAGGGCCTCCTGCAGTCCTCGCTCGATAAACGGAGCCATCCCGAACTCCACGATCCCCGTCACCGGGATCCGATAGATCGCGCCGGCTTCCTGACCACTCACCGGCCCAACACCAGCAGTGAGGAGCGCCCCCACGGTACTGGCTGCGATCAGGATTCGGCGAGTCATGACGGGATCCTCCAGAGACACGGCGTGTGTCGTACCCCACACAACGTGAATACGTGCACCGGTGCCAAAGTCTTCGACACGCGGCTCGAAAGAGGTCGCGGCGATGGCGAGAAGGCGTTCCCGACATGTGCCATTACGCCCCTCACCCGGTTGACCCCCGCACCTACCTTCGGGAGCTTTCAAGTTCTCTACAAGCGGCGAGATACAACCCAATTCAAGGGAAAGCCCAGATGTCCGATTCGGTCTTGGTTCACTACGAGGTCAAAGGGAAGGTCGCTCTTCTCACCCTCGATGATGCGCCAGCGAACACCTACACGCACGAGATGATGCGCCAGCTGGACACGGCCATCGTTCGAGCTCGCTTCGACGACAGCGCCGAAGTCATCGTCCTCACCGGAGCCGGTGAGAAATTCTTCTGCGCAGGCGCCAACATCGGCATGCTTTCCGAAGCCGATCCGGAGTGGAAGTACTGCTTCTGCCTGCATGCGAACGAGACGCTCAATCGTCTCGAGCATACGCCGAAGCTCGTAATCGCTGCACTCAACGGACATACGGTTGGCGGTGGTCTCGAGATCGCCATGGCCGCGGACATCCGCATCGCGCGCAAGGATTCCGGAAAGGTCGGCCTCCCCGAGGTCGCCCTCGGCGTCCTCCCGGGTACCGGCGGTACGCAGCGCCTCGTCCGTCTGGTCGGCAAGCCGGTCGCCATCCAGATGATGGCCGAGGGCACGACGTTCGGCTTCGACGATGCCCATCGGCACGGTCTGGTCAACGAGATCTACGACCACGAGGATCGCGACTCGTTCCTGGCGGCCGTGCTCGCATACGCCGAGCAGTTCACGACCCCGAACAAGGCCACGAAGGCAGTCGGGCTCATCAAGCGCTCCGTGCAGACGGGCGCCGAGATGCCGTTCGAGCTGGCATTGGCCCTCGAGCGGGAGTTGCAGGCCCAGCTCTTCGCGAGTTCCGATGCGAAGGAAGGCCTCAACGCCTACGTCGAGAAGCGCAAAGCCGAGTTCACCGGCAGCTGACCGAGAGCCACGGCTCGAGGTATCGAAGGCGGGGTCCGGAGGCACTCCGGGCCCCGTTTTCGTGTTCGTCCCCCATGTGATTCGCGGCATCTAGCGGATGCCCACGACCCGAGAGAACCAGATGCTCGAGCATACCATCCGAAACCAGCTGTGGATTGGTAACGAGTGGTCCAACGCCGAAAGCGGCGAGACCTTCGCGACCGTCAATCCAGCGACAGGTGAGACGATCGCCGAGATCGCGTCGGCGCAGGCGGCTGACATCGACCGGGCCGTCGCCGCTGCGCGCGGTGCCATGGACAATCCCGAATGGCGGGACCTTAATCCACACAAGCGCGCCCGCCTGCTCTGGAAGCTGGCCGATGCGATTCAGGCGAGCGCCGACGAGCTGGCGACCCTCGAAACGGCCGACAACGGGAAGCCGTACTTCGAGTCCCGGAAGGTCGACATGCCCAGCATCGTCGAGAACTACCGGTACTTCGCGGGGCTCGCAGACAAAATCCAGGGAGCTACGATTCCGGTCGCGGGACCCTTCCTGAACTACACACTCCGTGAGCCGGTCGGAGTCATCGGCTGCATCACGCCGTGGAACTTCCCCCTCTCGCTGGCTTCGTGGAAAGTCGCAGCGGCACTCGCGTGCGGAAACGCGGTGATCCTGAAACCTGCCGAGCAGACACCACTGACCGCGATCCGGCTCGGCGAGCTGGCAGCAGAGGTTGGATTTCCTGCCGGCGTTCTCAACATCGTCCCCGGCTTCGGCGAGACCGCAGGCGCAGCGCTCGTGCGCCATCCCGACGTCGACGCGATCGCGTTCACGGGGTCGACGGAAGTCGGCAAGATCGTGATGCGTGAGGCGGCGGATACACTCAAGAAAGTGTCACTCGAGCTCGGCGGAAAGTCGCCGAACATCGTGCTGGCCGATGCCGATTTGAAAGCCGCCGTGCGCGGAGCCACCACCGGGATCTTTTACGGGAAGGGCGAGGTCTGCGCTGCGGGCTCCCGCGTCATCGTCGAGCGATCGATATACGACGACTTCGTCGAGGCGTTCGCTGACCGGGCTTCCAAGATGACCATCGGTGATCCGATGGATGCGAACACCCGCCTCGGAGCGATCGTCAGCGAGGAGCAGCTCGATCGGGTGATGGGCTACGTGGAGGCCGGAAA
>JBDGVS010000427.1:0-3369 GCA_039585535.1 Gemmatimonadota bacterium
GAACGCATAGCGAATCCACTCGATAGACTGCTCCACGTCCCCGACGAAACCATGGTAGGCGGCCAGGTCCTGAGCTACGAGCTCGGGGAGGTGTGCGCCCAGGGGGAAGTCTCCGGATCGCAGTAGATCGGCGGCCTCCGTCACCAGTGCAGAAGCCTCGTCCACTCGACCCTCGGCGTGGAGGCAGAGCGCCCGCACGCGATCGTACACGCCATAGTCCAGTGCCAGGCACTCGGCGCCACGGTTGGTGACCGCCAGGGCGCGACCCTCGAACGCCTTCGCGAGCGACAGCTGCTCTTCCAGTCGATACGCCTCTCGAGACTCCTCGATGGTTACGTCGTAAAACCCCAGCTGGAAGCCCAGCGAAGCGAGCGCTGTGCGACGCCCGGCCTGCAGAGGGTCCAGATCCCGAGCCCGGCGAGCTTCGGCGAACGCCTCGTCAACGAGGCCCTTCCGAGCCAAGATGCGGGCCGACCAGCTGGGACCGTTCGGCGCGTTTGGCGCGAGCTCTGCAACGCTCTGATGTAACCGCGTGCCGAGTGTCCGTTCGCGATCCCCGGGTCGAGTGCGATCGCAGAGTCTGCCGCGGCGAGCGACCGTGCAGCGAGCTCGTAGCCGGTCAATCCTACGTCGTACTTGTAATACAACGAGAGAGCATACGTCGACGAGAGCGCGGCGAGTGCCGCCGCGGAAGTGGGGTCCTGAGAGATCGCGGATCGGAAGTGACGAACTGCGTCACCCATCGCCTCCGGCGTCCGTTGACCCAACGCCTCTCTACCGTCGAGGTACGCTGCTCGGCCCGGCCCGAAGAGACTGCCTCCGGGCTCGAAGTTCTCATCGAGACCCACATCTGCCAGGAACGTGCGGGTAATCGCATTCGCCACGGCAAGCTGTCCCGCCTCGAAGCGATTGGGGTCGATGCGATGCTGAGTGCGGGACGACTGGAAGCCGCCGAGGTCCGACTCCCGAACCACAAGCAGCAACATGTCATCCACCACTTCGATATACCCGTTGAGGAGATGCTCCACGTTGAGCGAATCGAGCAGTGCCGGCGTGCCGAGGTTGTCCTTCATGAGAGAGGCCGCCGTATACGGGTCGATCACAGTGACCTGTGGCACGGTGGTGAGGCGGTCCGCGATGGCTTCTGCCAGAGAGCGACCCATGAGGTCGTAGCGAGCGTTATTTGTACGATTCTCGAAGGGCATCACGACCACGGACGCGACCTCGGGCCCTCCAGCCAGAACCGAGGATGACCAGAACTGGATCGCCAGACCAAGGGCCGCAACCATGAGCAGCGCGGCAGCAATCCGAAGGGTTCCCGTCGGTAGCCGGCCGCTATCTCGCGACGTCGGCACGCCGTTCGAGAACGGAAGCCCTGACTGATTCGCGACCATCAGGGCGTCGGTGAAGTGGGTCACCTCCCGGTATCGGTCGGAAGGCGCCTTGGCGAGTGCCAGCGCGATCACCTGTTCCAGGGCCCGAGGTACGGTGTTCCGCACAGACCTCAACGAGGGCATCGTGTCCGTCAGATGTCGAGCCAGCGTCGCCTGAGAGGTCCGGCTGTGGAACGGCGGTTGCCCGGCGAGCATCTCGTACAGCACGCAGGCGAGCGCGTAGGTGTCCGCTCGTCCGTCGACAGGCGCGTCACCGCTGGCCTGTTCCGGACTCATGTAGTCCGGCGTTCCGATCGGGAGCCCGCTCTGGGTAAACTCTCCCCCGCTCTCCGTAGTCCGCAGTGCTCGGGCGATTCCGAAATCGGCGACCACCGCGTGTCCACTCGAGAACAGAATGTTCGACGGCTTGATGTCGCGGTGGACGATGTCCTTGTCGTGTGCGTGACGTAGTGCGTCCGCGACCTGACCCGTGATCCGGAGGGCGTCCTCGATTGGAAGACAGCCCTCGGCGTCCAGCCGGTCTCGAAGGCTCTGCCCCTCGATGTACGGCATTACGTAATAGAGCGTGGCGCCCGCTTCTCCCGCCGCATGAATCGGAACGATATGCGGGTGCTGAAGCCTGGAGGTTACTTCGACCTCCCGGACGAAGCGTTCTCTCCCGAGACGGGCCGAGAGCTCTTCGTCGAGCACCTTGATCGCAACGTCCCGGTCCGGAAGCGCCTCGCGCGCCAGGTATACGCGCGACATGCCCCCGCGATCGAGTTCGCGGATCAGCGTGTAGCGCTTGGGAAGCGCCGACTGCAGGCGCTCAAAC
This sequence comes from Gemmatimonadota bacterium, assembly GCA_039585535.1. Lineage (GTDB taxonomy): Bacteria > Gemmatimonadota > Gemmatimonadetes > Longimicrobiales > Gaopeijiaceae > UBA2589. Next base: position 2,209 of record JBDGVS010000427.1, read on the forward strand.
TCCGAAGTCACGGAACCTGCCTGACAAGAGACAGACGAGGAGGTTACCGAACCTGGCTCGACTCGCTCGAGATCGCCAGAGAAAACGCGATCTACGCGCCATAATCACACAGCGCGAAGCGAGAGCCACCCTTTGCCCAGAGCGGGCGACCGGGGCGAATCAAGGTCAACCCAGACGTGCCATCACTCTGTGAACATCGCTTCCGCGTCCCCTCGCCGGGACAGCCGGGTCGCCCGTCCCTGGAAGACGCGACCCGAACCACCGCCACGTCCAGCCAGCACCTCCGCTACCTGCGGGCCGACCACCGCCACCTCGACCGGGCTGCGCTCTCCAGCTCCAACCAGGAAGGCCCCCTCGTCTCCAGCACCGCAGGTGAGAAGCACCGCCCGTTCGGGGGCGAGTCGACTCATCTCCTTCGCCACTCGCTGTAGGAAGGGGAGATCCCGATCGGGCCAATGCGCGAAGGTGACGGACTCCGTGCGGCCAACCAGACCTTCGGCACAGGCTACTGCCAATCCGTCTTCCAGATCCCGAATGACGCGATGCGCGTCCTTGAGCTGTCGGAGCCGTGACTCCACCCCGGCGACCAACTCTTCGTCCGCGACACCGAGCAGCCCTCGCAGTAGAGCGTTGCGGTCCTGGCTCGCTCCAAGAAGGCCCCGAAGTCTCCCACCCGCCGCATAGAAGATCCGTGTGCCGCCGCGTGCCGATTCGGTACGGAGCAGCTTGAGCGCCTCCAACTCGGATGTCGAGCCGCAGTGTGTACCGCCGCACGTGTTGAGGTCGACATCGGCGATCTCGACGATGCGGATGCTTCCGGTGTGACCCGCGGGGAGCCCACGTGAACGTGCCGGTAACCGCTCGTACTCGGCGGCGTCCACCCGACGGGCAGTGACCCGTCGGGCGGCCCGAATCTCGGAGGCGACGGCCTCCTCGAGCTCAGTGAGCTGCTCGGGAGAGACTTCAGCCGCATCCACCTCGATATCCGAGAGGTGCTCTGTGATCGAAGCGGCGAACCCAGTCCAGTTCCACAACGACCGACCCCGTCGGGGCCGCGCCACCGAGCACGTGGCGGATCTCGCCTTCCTCCCTGCGCACATCGAGCACGGTAATGCCACCCACGGTCCCGTGGTCAGCCGGTTGGCCGCCACCCTCAGGGTA
>JBDGVS010000428.1:0-2809 GCA_039585535.1 Gemmatimonadota bacterium
CATCACCTGCGCGTGCCGCTCCTCCTCCATACACTTCCGGATCCGACCCGCGATGTCGTCCAGGGCGTCGTCCCAACTGACACGTTCCCACTTCCCTTCCCCCCGGGCGCCCGCGCGCTTGAGCGGGTAGAGAATGCGGTCGGGATCGGTGATCTGGTTGATGGTGGCCGGCCCCTTGGCGCAGTTCCGACCGCGCGAACCGGGGTGTTCCGGATTTCCCTCGAACTTCCGCACCTGGAGTGTGTCCCGATCCACGTATGCGAGGAGGCCGCAGGCCGACTCGCAATTGAAGCACGTCGTCGGAACGAGCATGTAGCGCTTCTCAACACGCTCGGGCCACGACTTCGAATCCAGTTCCACCCAGTCATTCCAACGCTCCTTCGGCGGGAACGCAGCGAGATGGATCCGACTCGCTCCCGGGTAGAACGTCTCACCCCGGGCCTCGGTTTCTTCACGGGCAGCGGAAACGCGGCGTTCGAGATCGTCGAGGGTCATGCCAAGGGTACCGACTGGCCCGCCTGAACGAAGGCGTGCTCGTAGAGAAGGAGGCTTCCGAGCGCCGCGCCTGCTGCGATGAGAGGCGTGGAGGCCGCAAATACCAGGCCGAGGACGCCGAGCGGAATCGCTACCCAGAAGAAGTGAGCGTACGCCCCATGCGTCATGGACCGCGCCGCCAGCGCCGCGTGTGCGGTGGGGTGCCCCATCGTGGCCTCACCAACGATCAGAAGCAGATGCATGGCGAGCGCGAGTCGAAAACAGAGGGTGACCGAACCAGGTACGGCCGCGCTCGTGAGAAACATCAGGACCGCGGCTCCGGCGACGATCGACTGGATCAACAGATGCGTCGGAAGGAGTGGACTCTGCCAGAGATCGCGAGCCCGCGCTTGAGCGAAGAGGTAGGCCGTGTATACGGCAGTCATCGCGGCGAGCGGACCACCCAGCCATCCGAGCATCACGGTCAGGTCGGCACGGCCACTCAACGTCGCCGCCAGGTGCGCCGTAAGCACCCCGCCAAAGCCGGTGATGATGAAGCCACCACGCACCAGCCAGCTGCGCCATTGGGGCTTGGCCAGCACCATCCAGAAGCGTTCGGGGTGATCGAGGTCCCATACGAGCAGAGCCCCCGTGACCATGAGACCCACCATCGCAGCGATCGGCGCGTACAAGCCCCAGAGGTTCGTCGTCAGAGGCAGCACGCCGAGCGCGCCGAGAAGGAGAGGGACCAGATAGGCCCCGGCCGCGATCGACTTCGTGAAGGTGTAGGCGCTGACACGCCAGTCCCACGGAGCGCGGTGCGGAATGTCGTAACTCAGAATCGCGGCGGCGGAGCTGTTGTGAGGGCCTGGATGTCCGGACGGCACCTGGTGAGGCAGATTGCCCTGCTCACTCCACATGAAGAGGCCGCCGTCCGGCCTGCGGGCAGCGAGCGGATCCAGCGTCACCTGGTCGGCCCCTTTATAGAACAGCTTGGGGCGCGTCTCCTTCTCCGGCCGCCTGACCGCGACCGCGTCCCGGTGAATGATCTGACTGACCGCCGAGAGGGGGTCGTTCATATCTCCCACCAGGATCGCCTGCGTAGGACACACCACTGAGCACGCCGGCTCGAGCCCTATGTCGATACGGTGTGCACAGAAGTTGCACTTCTCGGCGGACTTGTCTTCCGGATTGATGAAGATCGCGTCGTAGGGGCACGCCGCGATGCACGCCTTACAGCCGATGCAGATCGACTTGTCGAAGTCGACGATGCCGTCGGGGCGCTGGTGCATCGACGCGGTCGGACAGGCGGCGACACAGGGCGCGTCTTCGCACTGATTGCATCGCGTTACCTGGAACGAGCGCCGGGTTTGCGGGAAGTGCCCCGTATCGACGTACTTCACATACGTCCGGGTTACCGACAGCGGGACTTCGTTCTCGGACTTGCACGCTGTCGTACAGGCGTGACAGCCGATGCATTTCGTGTGGTCGACGACCTTGGCCCATTTCGGGGTGGTCGTGGATGACGTCGATGTCGTTGGTGCCATACCTGGGGATGCAATCGTCGAACGGTGGACCGCGCCAACCTACGGCGCAAAGCCGCAGAGTTCCACTGTGACTCAACGTGGATCCACGAAATCCCGTCGCCGAGCGGCTCTGCCCGTCAGTTGGCAGCCGCGTTCAGAAATCCGTCCCACACCCAGGCCCGAACATTGTCACCTGTTCCGGGCCCGAGGCCTTCTGCCTCGAGGGTCGCCGTCAGCAAGTCCACGACCTGCCGGAGCAGCAGTTCGGAGTCCTCGTCGCGCGCGGTCACCCCAGCCCCGATCGGCCCGGTCGCGATGCCGTCGCCAGAGCCGTTGTAGATCAACAGACCCTCGACATCCAGCAGCGCGTTGTGCGTCTGGATCGCTGCCGACGCCAGCGCCTCGACCCGGTCGTAATGTGCCTCCCGGGCCGGCCTGGATGCCTCGAAGTCCGCCAGCGCAGTCTCCATGCGCGTGCCGCGCTCCTCGCCCTCGATAACCGCATCGTCCAGCGCTGTCTCGTAGGCCGCGCGATAACGCTCGGCGTCGGCGCCTCGCACACGGCGGATCGTCGTCAGGTACGCCTGCCATGCATCCAGTACCTCCGGTGCACCGGACGGCAGGGCCAAATACGTACCTCCCGGCCATGATGCGGGAATCGCACCGAGTTCGCGGAATTCCGCCTGGGTAGCCGTCAGGAATCGTTCACGCGCCCGTTCACCCACAGCAGCCGGCGTCCGCGCGATCACCGGCTCCCGTGTGAGCTCCGGCTCCGGGTCCGACTGGACCACGATCGGTTCGATCGGGAC
>JBDGVS010000429.1:0-2800 GCA_039585535.1 Gemmatimonadota bacterium
AGTAGGGGATCTCCTGCCGGAACTGCTCGAAAATCGTCTCCCGCACCAACTCGGCGGCGAAGAACCGCACAGGGTCCGAGGCGATCTCGTCCTCCGGATAGAGAAACGGACCGTCGGGCAGCGCGTCACGGACCAGCGAGAGAAGTTCGTCGGTCCCAGCACCGTCCAGCGCCGAGATCCGAATCGCCCGAGGTCCGCCCAGCTGCTCGGCAACCCACTCTTCCCACGCGACCACCGAGTGTTCAGGGGCGGCATCGACCTTGTTGAGTGCGACGAACAGAGGCGCGGAGGACTCCTCGAGCGCCGCCAGAAGCCGCTCCGCATCACGCTTCGACGGTGGGTGCGTGGTGTCGGCCACGAGGAGTACGACATCCGCCTCGGACAAAGCCTGAAGGGCAGCTCCGAGCATCGACCGCTGCAGAAGGTCCTTCGCTTCCAGAATACCTGGCGTGTCGAGGAAGATCAGCTGATCTGTATCAACGGTATGCACACCCGTCACGCGCTGCCACGTCGTCTGAGCCTTCGGCGTGACGATCGAGAGGTGGACCCCGATCAACTGGTTGAGGAGGGTCGACTTTCCCGCATTGGGCCGCCCGACCAACGCGACATAACCGGTTCGGGTCGTCGCGGGTGCGCGTTCTTCGTCGATACTGGGATCTTCCAAGGGGCTCGTCGTGCTCGGGGGTCTGTCGAGGAGAAGATGTACACGAGCGACGGGCCCGCGCTACTGAGATGAACCCACGGTCACCTGCGGTCGGGGGTTTGCGCGGGTGGCCCCTCGTCGCCATGCTCTGGCGCTCAATCCACGAATCCCCCGGAGGGACTCTTGCCCGGCCTGTTGCCTCACGTCGACCCTGACGGTCTGCTCGAATATTCGGTGGTCTATACGGACCGCGCCCTGAATCATATGTCGTCGTCGTTTCAGGAGGTCATGAACGACATTTCGTCTGCGCTCAAGGGCGTCTATCAGGCGGAAGCGGTGGTCGTGGTGCCGGGTTCTGGCACGTTCGGGATGGAGGCGGTCGCACGCCAGTTCGCCACGGACAAGACGTGCCTGGTCATTCGCAACGGATGGTTCAGCTATCGGTGGACCCAGATCTTCGAGATGGGGCAGATCCCGTCGAAAGAGATCGTCCTGACCGCGCGAACCATCGGAGAGGGACCGCAGGCGCCTTTTGCCCCGGCTCCGATCGACCAAGTCCGAGCCACGATCGCCAGGGAGCGCCCCGACGTAGTGTTCGCTCCTCATGTCGAGACGTCCGCGGGACTGATCCTTCCGGACGATTACCTCAAAGAGGTGGCCGACGCCGTCCATGAGGTGGGAGGCCTCTTCGTTCTCGACTGCATCGCGTCCGGCGCTATCTGGGTGGACATGGCTGCAATCGGAGTTGATGTGCTCGTGAGCGCCCCCCAGAAAGGTTGGAGCGGATCTCCGTGTTGCGGCCTGGTCATGCTGAGTCCCCTCGGTGTAGAGCGCATGAATGCGTCCCAGTCGACGAGCTTCTCATGCGACCTTGGAAAGTGGCATCAAATCATGCAGGCCTACGAGTCCGGCGGGCACGCATACCACGCAACCATGCCCACCGACGGCCTGCGGGCTTTCCGCAGCGTCATCGCAGAGACAGAGGCCTTCGGCTTCGAGGCTGCCAAGGAGAAGCAGCTCGAGCTCGGACGCAGGGTGCGCACGGGCCTCGCCGCGGCGGGCTTCCCCAGCGTAGCTGCAGACGGCTTCGAGGCGCCTAGCGTGATCGTCAGCTACACCGACGATCCAGAAATAAAATCGGGGGCGCGGTTCGCCGCGGCAGGGATGCAGATTGCGGCGGGCGTGCCCCTCCAGTGCGGTGAGGGCGACGACTTTCGGACCTTCCGGGTAGGCCTCTTTGGACTCGACAAGCTGCAAAACGTGGACCGGACAGTCGAAGCGTTCGCGTCCGTGCTCGCAGGGATGAGCTCGACCTGACGCATCCGGACGGCGAGCCCCCTCATCCGCCGGGTGGCGGCTTCAACTCCCGGGGGGCCAGGTCTCGGGAGCTGATCAGCACCCACTCATTGTCGCCCCGTTGTCCCAGGACGCGTGGAAACATCGCCTGCAGCTCGTCTTCGAGTTCCTGACTCTCGACGTCGTACAGAGCGATCATCACGTCGAAGCCGTCGTTGGCCGGACGCCCCCAGACCGTCATCCGGTCCACCCCTGCGAGGTCCGCGAAGCCCGCCGGGCTGAGGTGAGGCTCGAGCACGTGCCCGGTCATATCACTCCGGCCAAGATCGAGCGGCGGTTCGAAGTCACCTTGCCCGGCTCCTTCCAGGAGTGCCTCGATGACGGCGTCCTCCACATAGTGGAGCTGCGTCGCGATCCGGGCGGCCTTCGCCTTAACCTCGACCTTCCGATACGACTGGATCGCGATACCCGAGAGCACGGACACGATCACGAGGACCGCCACGATCTCGATCAGCGTGAAGCCACGGCGTACTGGCGGGCGCGTTGGTATTGAGGCCATCGAACGGAAAACCTTCGGCAAGATCCACTTCCCCGGTCTTCCCGGGGATAGACGAAAAGAACTCTAGCGCGGGCCTCACTCGTCCGGTAGCGGTCACGCTCCGACGCCCCATCGAACCGGTGTATCCTTCGCCCGCCCTGGAGGCCGGCTGCTTGCCCGGGTCCGCCAGAGAGTCGGCCGTTACCGCCCACATGCAGCCCTCACCTGGTGTGATATATACACACACCTAATACACTGTTGCGCAGCAGCTTAGCGCACCGAACCCAACGGCGTGCGACGTGGAAATCAGGGCTGCCCAGGTG
>JBDGVS010000430.1:0-2796 GCA_039585535.1 Gemmatimonadota bacterium
GCGGTCGTGTTCACTGCGGGCTTCGACCTGCTCTGTGACGAGGGGACGGAGTACGCCGAGCGACTCGCGAAGGAGGGCGTCGAGGTGCGCCACATTCATCAGCCCGCGGTCCCGCACGGCTACATCACGATGACACGGATCTGTCGGGAAGCGACCGATGACATCGCCTTGATGGCTGGCGAAGTCGCGGGGCTCCTTCGATCGGAGGCCGGTAGCCGCGCGCGGATTGCCATCTGACGCGACGGAGCGTCTCCGGTCGCTCGGGGACGCAGCTCCTACAGACTGCTGACCAGTAGCCTAGGATCTCGTCTCACACCCGGGAGGCTTCAGCATGCTCGAACACCTGCTCTCACCTGGACGCATCGGCGGTATGGATCTGCGAAACCGCATCGCGATGGCGCCCATGGGCGTGGAAATCGTGGAGGCGGATGGCTCGGTGAACGAGCGGGTCATGGGCTACTACGAGGAGCGCGCGCGCGGAGGAGCTGGACTCCTCATTACGGAGAACACTTCGGCGGCGTATCCCTACGGCGCGAACTCGAAGCATGAGATGGCGCTCTCGGACGACCGTTACCGGCCTGGCCTGGCCGCGCTGACTGCCCGCGTTCATGCGCATGGGGCGAAGATCGCCGTACAGCTCGCCCACCACGGGAAGGTTGCCCGACTCGATGTGAGCCAGGGTAGGGAAATGTTGATGCCTTCCTTGCCCGAGTTCCATGGGGCCGGGGACATGATGCAAGATCTCACTCAGGAGGAGATCGGCATCATGGCCGCGTCCATGGGGCACATGGGCGATCCGAAGATTCGCGCGGCGAGCACCGAGGACATCGAGTGGCTCATCGACCGGTTTGCCGATGCGGCGCTGAGAGCACGAAACGCCGGGTTCGATGCGGCGGAGCTCCATGCGGCACACGGCTATATCTTCTCCGAGTTCCTTTCGCCGATGTGGAACCGTCGAGAGGACGCGTACGGGGGGTCCCAGGAAAATCGCGCACGCCTGTTATGCGACGCGATTCGAGCCGCAAAGGAGCGGGCCGGCAGCGACTTTCCGATCTGGTGTCGAATCGACGCAAACGAATTCCGGACCCCGGGCGGGACCACCCTGGAACTCGCGAAAGTGACTGCGCGGCTGGTCGCGGAGGCTGGGGCCGATGCGATTCATGTGAGTGCCTACGCGGATTCGAGTTCCGGGCCCGCCTTTACCGAGGCGCCGCTGGTCCACGCCGCGGGGGGGTACATCGAATACGCGGCGGCGATCAAGCAAACGGTCGACATTCCCATCATTGCCGTTGGGCGCATCGAGCCCGAGGTGGGAGATCGACTCATCGCCGACGGCGGCGCGGATTTCATCTCGATGGGTCGGAAGCTGCTCGCCGATCCCGCTCTCCCGAAGAAGCTCGCCGAAAACCGCAAGGAGGACATCCGTCCCTGTGTGTATTGCTACACCTGCGTGGCTCAGGCCTTCTTCGACCGCACTGTGCGTTGTGCGGTCAACCCCGTGGTTGCGAACGAGCACGAGCTGGCGGAAGTCGAGCGGACGTCGGCTCCGACCTCGCGAAACGTCATCGTCGTGGGAGGGGGACCTGCGGGCATGGAAGCCGCACGGGTCGCTGCACTCCGCGGACACCGCGTCACGCTCTTCGAGAAGGGGGCCCAGCTGGGCGGCACATTGCGCTTCGCCTCCCTCGTCTACGAGCCTAACGAGCAGCTGCTGCGCTGGCAGGAATCCCAGGTGAAGAAGCTCGGAATCGAGGTGCGGCTGGACGAGGAATTTACACCGGCCCTGGCCGAGTCTCTTCGGCCCGATGTCGTCATCGTGGCGGTCGGGGCGAAGCGGGAGAACCCCGACATCCCGGGGATCGACGCTGCACATGTCTTTGATGGAGACACGCTTCGGGCGCTCCTGACGGGAGAGGGAGCTGAGGAGGCCTCGAAGAAGCTTTCGCTGACTGCCCGAGTCGCTGTGCGCGCAGGTCGTGCGGTCGGCGTGACGACAGATCCGGGGAAGCTGCGGGAGGCCTCGAAAATCTACATGCCCGTGGGCGACCGCGTGGTGGTGTTGGGCGGCGGCCTCGTGGGAGCGGAACTCGCCGAGTTCCTCGCGGAGCGCGGACGCAAGGTGACGGTCGTCGAGGAGAGTCGAGAGTTCGCGTCCGAGATGGCTCATCCTCGTCGCTGGCGGGTGCTCGAAGATCTTCGTCGGCTGGGAGTGGTGCTCGAGGGTGGCGCTCGCGTCACGGAAATCCTTGACGAGGGGGTGCGGGCTGAACGCGTCGAGCAGGGGGGCGCAACAGAGATCGTCGACCTCGCGGCGGACACCGTGATCGTCGCCTCCGGGCTCGTCGCGAACCCCGAGTTGGCGGAGTTGCTCAGCGCCGAGGGCGTGTCGGTCGAAGTGGTCGGCGACAGCAGCGGCGTCGGGTACATCGAGTCCGCGATCCGCGATGGTTTTCACGCGGCAGCAAAGCTCTAGCGGGCTGTTGAGTAGCGGCTTCGTATGGGGACGCTCGGGGTCTTCGGGCTTGGCGATCTCCGCAGGGGGCCTCTACTTGAGCTGGGCGCGATGCGGATCGCTCGGTGATCTCTGACCGTGCCAGTCGTTTTAGATCGAAAATTCGATCCGCCGGCTCGGCTCAGCGCCCCTTCCACTCGGTCTTGCGTCCGAGCGCGAAGTCCCGGGTTCCCTGACGCGCATCCTCGCTTCGGGCGACCCGATCGGCCAGGGGTCGCGTGAATGCATAGGAGGACTCGACTTCGTGCTGGATGTTATGCCAGACGGTTCGCTTGATCGCCTCG
>JBDGVS010000431.1:0-2792 GCA_039585535.1 Gemmatimonadota bacterium
ATCGATGAAAGCACGGGTTCTTTCGGGATCGCCATGGCTGAATCTCAGCGACCACAATCCCATCGAGATCGAGTGGGAGGATCAGGCCGCGGAGTCGGCCGAGTGAGACGGCTCCGTGATACAATCGCGCCCCGCAGCAGGTTGAGAGCTTCATGAAGAGACCAACCCGGCACGCCCCGATTACTCGCCCCCTCCTTTGCGCGCTCCTGGTGACGGCGCTCTCAGCCTGGGGTGCGGAGGCCCGGGGGCAAGCCAGCGTCGAAGGGGCATGGGTCGCGGATCGCTACCTCCTGGCCAGCGGTACCGAGTATCCGGTTCAGGGGCAGATCTTCTTCGCCATGGGTCAGTGGCAGGTGCTCTTCTTCGTGATGGACGAGGACGGAGAGCCTCAACGCGGCTCCGGTGAGGGTGGAACGTACGAGCGTACTGCCGACGGAGTCGTGTTCCGTCATCTGTTCAACCTGTCGGTGGGCACTTCCATGCCCGGGCTGCCTGAGGCTCCCCTCCGAATGGTCGCTCGCGGTGCTGAAGGCGCCCCGCTCGAGCCCACCCGCGTAGATGTGGTCGGAGATGTTCTCACCCTCTACTTCCCCAGTGGGAACCGAATGACGTTTCGGAGTGCCGCGACCGGAGTAGCCCCTCACCGACGGTGAATAACCGAGGAACTCACATGGTGGTTCGAAGCTGGGAAGGGCGGAGTCACCCCGGGGCGGGGCTCGAGTACTTCACGTACCTGACCGAGGCCGTGATCCCCGCGATCAGAGAGGTCCCGGGGAACCAGGGTGTTCAGGTGCTCCGAGGGGTGGGAGCGGCCGCGGACAGCTTCATGGTCCTGACGTTCTGGTCAGACGTGGCGTCGATTGAGGCGTTCGCCGGCGCCGATGCGGAACACGCGGTCGTGCCACCGGAAGCGCAGGCACTGCTCGCGGACTTCGATGCACGTGCGCGCCACTTCGACGTGATCTTCCAGCAACGCCCCGGGGTGTCCTAGCGGCGCAATCCCACCAGAAGCGAACATCAGCAGTCCTGAGGGGTTCGGTTGTGTTCGATCGTCCGGTTGCTATCCTGCTCGCCGCCCCGCGGTGTCCGGCCGCCCTCCGTTCTCGACCGTGTCCGAGCATGCTCGAAAGCACTGAAGTCCTTCTCTCGCTGGCCGAGGTCTCGGCGGCATTCGCCGGATTCGCGGCGCTCGTCAGTGTCATCCCACGAGGGCTTGGTCAAGCTGCCGCGCCAGGGCATGACCTGTTGCGGCTCCGGCTCGTAATCTCGAGTGGGGTGGCAGGGGTTGCCGCGGCCCTCATTCCGGTCGCGCTCGCGGGATACCTGGACACGCTGTGGGTGTGGCGGATCTCCGCACTGGTCTTCCTCGTCTTCGACAACAGCATCATCCTGTCGTTCATTGGGGCCTATCAACCGGTCCGAGGAGACTTCGATCCGGACCGACTGGCCGTGACGGTGGTAACGGCGCTGGAGCTGGTGGAGCAAGCAAGCCTGGTCACCATCCTGCTGGGGCTGGGGTCGGCGGCCCCTGCGTCGCTCTACATTACGGCTCTGATCGCCAACATCTGCCAGGCCGGATTCGTATTCGTGCGCTTTGTGGGCTCGACCTTCGACCATACGAACGCCGGGTAGCTACAGGGTCTGGATCCCCTTTGCGCCGGGCCGCTTGTGCACTTGGGCCCGGGCCCTCAGAATCGCCGTTCACCCCGCGTCACGTCAGGGATCCCATGGAAGTGCAGATCTACTCGAACTTCAGCCGTCCCGGTGTGGGCCTGAAGCCGAAGCAGGAGAGCCAGCGGCCGTTGCTGCCACAGCACGCACGCCACTGTCCCGTACTCGAAGCTGGTAGCTCTCTCGGGTTTCTGGCGCACCCTCCCCTTGAGGCTAACGAGGCCTATTACGTTGAGTACAGGGGGGATGGGCGCTACGAGTTCAAGTATTTCATGAGCAATGCGTCGGGTGGTTGGGCGCCGCTGTTTGCCGTCACGTGGACCCTCCCGATCGGGAGCGTCGGCGTGATGCGAGAGGAGGTCGCATTCGCCACCGCGGAGCCTGGCGTCACCGAGGAGGGAGCCCTCAGGATCGCACGGGCTTTCGTCGTACCCGAGGATTTCGGGACACCTCCCGGAGCGATCACGCTGAGGGGCGCGTACAACTTCAAGACCCCCGAGGGCTGGGATACGGTCTACACGCCCGTTCTCAACATGGTCGATCGACCTATCGCGCCGATGCTCATCGTACGTGTCGAGACCGATTGGTACGCACACCAGACGGAATTCCGGTATGTCCTGCAGCCGGGCGAGGGGCTCCCCGGAAGTCACAACCTGCCGATTGGGCAGGTGCACTTCGTTCCGCGCGAGACGATCGAACTCGTGGAGTGCACTGCCCAGGAAGTCGAGAAGATCCGAGAGCAGCGGGAGGAGTTTTCGGCCGCAAAGGTCGAGCAGCGAACGACGACCCGCTTCGGACTGGAATACAGCCCGCACTATGCCCGGGAAAGCCGCCGGCGCCGGGAAGGTGGAGCTCCGCCGGACGAATAGTGGTTGTTTCCCGGGTCGGAATGCCTCAAAGTCCCGCCTTACCCCACCATCCACGCGAGCAAGTCCATGAGTTCCATTTCTGACACAGCGGCCTCCTTCTTCGACGCTTGTGAGACGGGGAAGGGGTGGGCAGCCTGCGCGCAGTACTGCCATCCCGACGCATCGTTCTCGGCGCAAGCGGACACATTCGCCGGTCTCGCGACGGTGGAGGCCTACCCGGAGGCAATGAAAGGCCTCCTCGAAGGTCCCCTT
>JBDGVS010000432.1:0-2790 GCA_039585535.1 Gemmatimonadota bacterium
TGGAACCGCTCGACCTGCCTGCGGAGCTCCCCCGTCCGCGCTGGATCGCCTTCCTGGGAAGCACGCTCGGGAACTTCGCCGCCGACGACGCGTGTCGACTCCTGGGCCGCGTTGCAGGTCGCCTTCGCGGCGAGGACCGCTTCCTCCTCGGGATCGATCTGAGGCCAGGAGAACGGAAGAGCGCAGAACGGATCGAGCTCGCTTACAACGATGCTCAGGGGATTACGGCCGCGTTCAGTCTGAACATCCTGACTGTCCTCAACGCCGCCTTCGGTAGCGACTTCGACCTCGACGGCTTCCGACACCGCTCCGTGTACAATGTGGAGGAGGGCCGCATCGAGACGTACCTGGACTCCGTGCGCGACCAGACGGTTCGTTTTCCCGGTGGGCACTCATTCGCCATCCGGGCGGGGGAATCGATCCGATCCGAGATCAGCTCCAAGTACGATCGGCCGACGATCGATGATCTATTCGCGCGGTCGGGTCTTGTCGTAGATCGGTGGATCGAGGACGACGAGGGCTTCTACGCACTCGTGCTGGCGAAGCCTCTCGACTAGAAGGCAGCTGCGGCGAGCAGGGCACCGCATCGCCTTCGGGCTACTTGGGTGGCAACGAGCCGGCGAAGGCGACGGCTGGAGCCAACCACGCCTCCAGCTCCCGGTCCTGTGCGAGGCCCTCACTGGCAACGCAGACCATCCCACGCATCGAACACCCCGTGAAGTCCATCTCTCGGGCTCAGCCCGATGGTGCAGAGCCTCCCGGACCCGCTGTCCCAGCCCTACGCCACAGGGCACCACTCAATGAGCCGCTGGTGCAGAGGCCAGGGGCGGCTCGATGCGCAGCCTTACGGAAAGACAGGGCGCCAGTAGATGGAATGCCTGCCGAACATGAAGCCTCCGAAGCCGCCGATGCTGCCCAGGATGGCCGCACCATTGATCATCCCGGCTTTCTCGTCATCCACGCAGCCCGTGGGAGTCGTACAGGTGAAGGAGGCCCACATCAGACCACTGACTCCTCCGACCAGGATCCCCGCGCCGGTCCCCCAGAGAGTGCCCTGCAGCCAGTGATTCGATTCGACAGACACGCCACGGATATCGGCGAAGTCGACGTCGACCGTCGTCCCGTTTTGAGTCAGGCCGACCTCTTCGGGGCCGACCGCAACCACAAAGGCGTTCTCCACGAAGAAGGACGGGGTGATCACCTGCACCGGGTCGCTCGGACCCAGTCCGGAGAAGATCTCCAGCAGCCGTGAATCGGATGCACTCTGCGCGGCCGCGGGTGGACACCACGAGGCTAATACGCCGAAGAGGAGTGCGAGCGAGAGGACTCCGGGGCGACGGATCATGGAGGTGTCTCCGCTGGGCGGGCGGAAGGATGAGGACAGGAGAGAACGCTCGAACCTACGAGAAAACAGTGACCGCGTTACCGCGGCGATCTCACATCTTGGGGAGTGTGACGCCGACCTGATTCATGTACTTCCCCTTCCGATCGGCGTAAGCCACTTCAGGCTCCTCGTCTCCTTCGAAGAACAGGAGTTGAGCGATGCCTTCTCCGCCATAGACCTTCGCCGGAAGGGGGGTCGTATTCGAGATCTCGAGGGTCAGGTAGCCTTCCCACGTGGGCTCGAGCGGCGTGACGTTCACGATCAGCCCGCACCGTGCGTACGTCGACTTGCCGACGCACACCACCAGCACGTCTCGCGGTATCCGGAAGTACTCCTCCGTCCGTGCCAGCGCGAACGAATTCGGCGGGATGATGCACTCCGGGCCGATCATGTCCACGAACGATCGGTCATCGAAGTTCTTTGGGTCGACAATGGAGCTATGGACGTTCGTGAACACCTTGAACTCCGGCGATACCCGGATGTCATACCCATACGACGAGAGACCGTAAGAGATTTTTCCGTCCCGGACCTGACCCGTTTCGAAGGGCTCGATCATCCGGTGCTCCTGGCACATCCGGCGGATCCACTTGTCACTCTTGATGGGCATGGACGCAGCTACTCCGGTGGTGTTCAAGGGACTTGGGGCGGCACGATCGGAGTCTTCGGATGTACCGCATTTCCTCCCCACGGGGCAATCCGGGGGCGGCGCAAGATAGACCGCGTGACGAAGTCGGGTCAAACGGCCGAAACGTGGCGGAATTCCTTGATTCGTGCGGTTGACACTTCGACGCGGCCTCGGGTACCTTTTTCCCGTTCTGCCGCCCTCGTGAAACATTTCACAAACCTCTGGCGAGCCCATGTCGGGAGACTATCTCCCCCTTCTGATGCTCCTCGGCGTTTCTGTCCTGAACGCCCTCGGGATGGTCGTCACCTCCCACATCTTCAATCCGCGGCGCGATACCCCGCAGAAGCTCATGCCGTATGAGTCGGGCATGATTCCGCTGGGCAGTACCCAGGCGCGCTTTTCGGTGAAGTTCTACATGGTGGCGATCAGCTTCATCGTCTTCGATCTGGAGACGATTTTTCTGATCCCGTGGGCCGTTCGTATGCGGGAACTCGGATGGAGCGCCTTCCTGGCGATGACGATGTTCGTCGCCGTTCTAGCCATTGGACTCGTCTACGAGTGGAAAAAGGGAGGTCTCGAATGGGATTAGGAGACATGCTTCCCGGCGGGGGTCCAGCGAAGACCACCGGCGGGATGTTCGGGCCAGGTAGCCCGACGTTCCTCACCAGCAAGGTCGACGCCCTCATCAATTGGGGTCGATGAATTCGCTGTGGCCGATGCCGTTCGGTACGGCATGCTGCGCGATCGAGATGATGGCCTC
The DNA here is from genome assembly GCA_039585535.1 of Gemmatimonadota bacterium. Taxonomy (GTDB): domain Bacteria; phylum Gemmatimonadota; class Gemmatimonadetes; order Longimicrobiales; family Gaopeijiaceae; genus UBA2589. The sequence continues at coordinate 2,770 of JBDGVS010000432.1, forward strand.
GGCGGCCTCGAATTATGATCT
>JBDGVS010000433.1:0-2790 GCA_039585535.1 Gemmatimonadota bacterium
GCACGTGCAGGTCCTCTAGAAAGCCAGGAAATCAGCGGGGAGTCGGGCGTCTAGAGCAAATGCCGGATAGACCGGCTTCGCTACGTCCGAGAACGTTGAAGACACACCGCTAACAAGAGTGAGAAGCTAATGCCACGAGCGTCCGTTTGCGGTCGAATGAAAGGGAAGGGAGGTGCCGAATGGTCGGCTGGATTCTGATTCTGACTGGACTCCAGATGCCGACGGATACGGTCACCGTCGATGTCGCGACGGCCCTCGAGCGTGGGCTCGAAGTCGCTCCGGCGCTGGAGATCTCCCGTTACCGGGTGGAGGCAGCGTCGAGGCGATCCGTCCAGGCGTCCCCGTGGGCGAATCCTGTGCTCGCCGTCTCCGTTGAGAACCTCGGACAATCCGAGACCTTCACCGGGATTCCGGGGGCAGAGGGACTCGAGGGCCAGGCGGTCCTCACGACGCCGCTCCCATTCGGCAAGGAACGCTCGGGTGCGATTCAGGCTGCGCGGGCCGACGAGCGGATTGCCCTCGCTACTGCGGATGCGACTGATCTCCGCGTGCGAGCCGAGCTGCTCTCGTCGATTGGCGCCGTGCTTCGCGATCAGGTCCTCGTCACGTCGGCGAGAGCCGAAGCCGAGAGCCTCTCGGAGATCGCCGGGGCGTTGTCGCTCCAGGCGGCAGCCGGCCGAGCAGCGGAGGGAGATGCTGCCCGAGCACACCTCGCGGAGGGGATGGCCTGGACCAGGCTGGCGAGACGAGAGGGAGTTTCGGCACTTGGGTCCGCCGACCTCGCGAGACGTCTCGGGTACGCGCCCAGGACAGAGCTTAGACTGGAGGCTCCCGTATGTTTGACGCCAAGCATGGGCGAACCTCTCCCTGTGCTATCGGATAGCGGAGAGGGCTCGCTCCCACCCGATCTACGTGTCGCAGAGGCGCGGGTCGACGCGGCGCGGGGCGCGACGGAAGTGGCACGCGGGATCCGGATGCCGAACTTCGCTCCCCAGGTGGGCGTGCGGCGAAGCGGTGGTAATACCGGACTCTTTGTCGGCCTGGCCACGCACCTTCCGGTTTTCGACCGCGGGGGCGAGCGAGTGGGTGCATCGATCGCGGATGAGAACTCTGCCGTCGCCGCCAGGCGCGACGTGGAGGAGCGTTGGGGGGCGGCGCAGGCTGGCGCCAGCGCAGTGCTGGCCTCGCTCGAACGCGCGGGGGCGCACTTCGATCAGGAGTGGGTGCAGAGTCTGGAGCGGACCGTTTCGGCGGCGGAGGCCCGGTTCCGGCTGGGCGAAGGCACGCTCACGGAGTTGCTCGACAGTCGACGTGCCCGCCTGCAGGCACTCGACGACTACCACGTCTGGCAGGCTGAATGGTGGGCCGCCCGAATCGAGGTCGAACGCCTCGAGGGTCGGCCCGTGCCTGCGTCGGCGATCTGTACCGATCCGTTCACGGAGGCACGATGAGTATCTGGGATGATCCGATCGCGGGCCGGGCACGTTTCGCTGTCTTCGCGTCGATCACGACGCTGGTCGTGACGTTCACCGCTGCATGCGGCGGTGACGAGACGACCCCGGTAGCCGACGCAATCACCGAGACGGATGTCGTGGTGCTCACGGAGGCGCAGGAGCGATCGGCGGGAATCCGTACAGAGGTTTTGGACCCCGGAGTCGTCCGTCGTGAGGTGGAGGTACCGGGCTCGGTTCAGCCCCCCGACACCGCGCAGGCTGTGATCGGCTCCATCGTGGAGGGGCGGGTCGTCGCCGTGCGAGTCCTTCCCGGAGATGTGGTGCGGGCGGGCCAGCCGCTCGTCGAGATTCACACGCACGAGCTCTCCGATGCCGAGCGGGACGTAACAGCGGCGCGGGCCCAACTCAGCTATCACGAAAATGCGTACGGGCGTTCAGAGGAGCTGCTCGCCGCAGGTGCCGTCTCGCTCGAGGAGGTAGAGCGTCGTCGCAGCGAACTCGAAGCCGCGCAGGCTGAGCTGCTGAGAGCAGAGGAGATGGTGCGCCACCTTGACCCCTCCCCTGCGGGGAACGCGACTGCGGTGGCGACCCGCGACGGGACGATCTTCGCCGTGCATGCCCGCATGGGGCAGGCGGTTCTGCCCGGCACGCCACTCGTCGATATGGGTCGTACCGACCTGCTGTGGGTGACGGCCTACGTCCCGGAACACACGGCGAGTACGCTCGTCCAGGGCGATACGGTGGCGGTTCGATTCTCATCGCCCGATGTGACCGTTTCCGCCCACCTGGTGCGAGCGGCGAATTTCGTCGATCCAGCCAATCGATCGGTTGAGATGCGCTTCGAGCTGGACACACTTCCAGCGGGCGTCAGGCCTGGGAGCTTCGCGGTCGTGCTCGTCACGACATCGGACGCGTTCCAGGGCCTCGACTTGCCCGGGGCCGCTGCCGTTCGATTCATGGGTCGAGATGTCGTATTCGGGAAGGAGGCCGAAGGCCGCTATCGCGCGCTCTCGGTGGAGGTCCTGCCCATGAGCGGAGGCCGCGTGGGTGTGTCCGGGGTGCCGGCCGGCACCGAGCTCGTCGTAGAGGGGGCGTACTTCCTCAAGGCGGCGTTGGAGTTGGCGAGTGAGGCGGGTGAGGGTGGGGAGGACGGAGCGTGATCGACCGGATCACTGCGTTCTCGCTACGGCAGCCCTTCTACATCGCTGGCGCGATCGTGACGCTGATCGCGTTGGGTCTGTACGCTTTTCGGACGCTGCCGTTCGAGGCATTCCCGGACCTGACCGCGAACTCTGTGACGGTGATCGCGGACGCGCCTGGAATGGCGCCGGCAGAC
>JBDGVS010000434.1:0-2787 GCA_039585535.1 Gemmatimonadota bacterium
CGTGCTGTGACCGAATTCCCGGAGCACGTCGGGGTTCTGGTCGGGGCTGTCGAGCACGAACGGCACATCGGCCCGAAGCCCGAAATGCATGGTGAGACCCTTCCCGGAGTCGATCTGGTTCTGCACGAACGCACCCCACTCGGTCACGCGAAGCCCGATGTCGGGCGATTGACCGTCGAGGAGGATCGTGCGCTGGTACCGCTGGGGGGCGTTGTTCACCAGGTCATTGGCCGAGGCGTAGTAGTAGTCCCCGAGGGACCCCGGCAGGTACCGGTGCTGAATGTCGTGAAAGGCCCCCGTCACGCCGAACGTGTAATTGCTGCGGGCCGGCGACCAGTTCAGGGAGTTGGTGAATCGCAGCGTCGTCTGCTCGAGGTCGTTGTCCTGGGCGAAGAACTGCGATCCGACCCGAAGCGGCCGCTGATAGCCGCCGCCGGCGATCGAACTCACCACGTCGATCTCCACCTGGGGATAGTCGACGGCGGGCTCGGTGCCATCGGTGGAGCGCTGAATGCTGAAGTTGAACTCGTTGCTCGCCCGCTCTCCCACCGGGGAGAAGAGCTGCACCGTGGTGGTGTTGTTCGTCGCCTCACGGAAGACGGCGTTCGACGATAATTCGTAGGGCTCGAACGCCGCCCGATTCGGGCTCTCGTCGTTGCGGGCCCGAGCGAAGATGTTGCGCAGGGTCAGCCTGCTGCCATTCCCGAAGTTCCAGTCGAGTCGGCCGAACACGTTGGCGAGGCCGAGCGAGAGGGAGTACGGACCGGCATCGCCCGCCGCGGCACCCCAGCGACTGTCGAAGATGGAGCGGACGTCGGACACGGCCTCGTTGGAGATTCGCACGAGGAGGGGATCGTCACGGCCCAGGTTGAAGCCTGCAGGCGGCTGCTTTCGTTCCTCGAACTCTCCCGAGACGAAGAAATGCAACTGGTCCCGCACGATCGGGCCGCCGACGGATGCCCCGAACAGATTCCGCTCAACGCCCGATGCCTCCACCGGTCCTGTGGGGAGGTTCAGGTCACCGATGAGCGCTTCCGTCCGATTGACCGCAAAGAAGCGGGAGTGCCACTCGTTGGTGCCATTCTTGGTGATCGCGTTGAGCACGCCGCCCGTGAAGCCCGACAGCCGCACGTCGAAGGGGGCCACCAGCACCTCGTACTGGGCCACGGCATCGAGCGGGATCAGCTTTGCCCCCGCCTGAGCCCCAGGCACACCCCCCGAAGTGAGCCCGAACAAATCCTTATTCAGGAGCCCGTCGATGAGGATCGAGTTATAGCGATCGTTCTGCCCTGCGATGGAAAACCCTCCTCCCTCGGTGGTTTTGACCAGCGGCGACAGCACCGCCAGCTCCATGATATTCCGCGACAGAATTGGAATGGCCTCGACCGTACGTTCGTCGAGCCGGGTGGCCGGGCCGACCTGGTCCGGGGTGAAGATCTCGGCCCGCGCCGCGTTCACCTCGATGCCCTCCAGGTCGATCGCCTGCTCGTTGGCTGTGAACTCGAAGGTCAGAGTTTCTCCGACCTGAAGTTGGATCCCCTCCCGAATGATCTCGGCGAAGCCCAGCGCTTCGATGGTGAGGACATACGGGCCTCCGGGCTGCAGCAACTGTAGGAGAAACCTCCCCTCGGGCGTGGTCGACGTTCGTTGCTCTGCACCCGTCTCCGTCTGCAGGAGCGTCACCGTCGCGAACGCCACGGGGGCGCCGTTGCTCTGCACGACCGTCCCTCGAATCGCGGAGGTCGTCCTGGACTGAGCACCGACACCCGGCACGGCAAGGGCCAGCAGGGCGAGGGCCGAGAGCAGGAGTGGGAGGGCGTACAATCGACGCAACATGGGGGTCCGGGACGGTGAGGAGAGAGGGAGGGGGCCACCATCACGACAGGCAGGTAACCGCGAGTGTAGTCTTCCCGCCGTCGCCGCCCGTCGAACGCAAGATGCCGCATTCCACCGAGCCCAACACCACGAGAATTTGGCCCTGCCGCCCGGCCGCTCTAGAGTACGAATCCGCCGATGGGAACCCACCGCTCGCCTCCACAGTGCCGCCCGTGTCGTTCGTACATCTCCATACCCATTCCGAGTACTCCCTCCTCGACGGCGCCAACCGAATCGGCGACCTCGTGGATCGTGCCGCTGAATTCGAGATGCCGGGCGTGGCCCTGACCGACCACGGCTGCATGTTCGGGGCATGGACGTTCCAGAAGGCCGCCAGAGCCGCCGGGATCAAGCCCATTCTGGGTATGGAGGCGTACGTGGCTCCGGGGGATCGGCGGGACCGCTCTCGATCGGGCCGTGGGGAGAGGGCCTACTACCACCTCGTGCTCCTCGCGCGCGATCGCCAGGGGTATCGCAATCTCGTGAAGCTCTCGTCTCTCGGGTACACCGAGGGTTTCTATCACAAGCCAAGGGTCGATCGTGAGCTTTTGCGGGAGTACGGCGAGGGGCTGATCGTCTCCTCTGCCTGTCTCGCCGGAGAAGTGGCGCGACACTTGATGGCTGATGACCTGGCCGGGGCGCGCGAGGCGGCCTCCTGGTACGCCGAGGTGTTCGACGGACGCTACTACCTCGAGGTGCAGGGCCACGACTCCGAGGGCCAGCGGGAGCTGAACCAGAAGATCTTCGCCCTCGGCGATGAGCTGGGTCTCCCCGTCATCGCCACGAACGACGCGCACTTCCTGTCGGCGGGGGACCACGAGGCGCACGACGTCCTCCTGTGCATCGGCCTGGGCAAGGACCGCTCTGACCCCAACCGCATGCAGTACGATCGCGGGCTCTACTTCAAGAGCG
>JBDGVS010000435.1:0-2787 GCA_039585535.1 Gemmatimonadota bacterium
CAATACGAATCTGGCGCACGGGATTCTCGTGCCGACCACGATCGGCCGGGGCCTGGATCAGGACCGTGACTCACTCGCGATGGCCGCGCTGAACGCCGCGCAGATGGCGGGAGCCGACTACGCCGACATCCGGATCAACACGAACCGTCGGCAGTTCGTCTCCACGCGTGAAGCGATCGTCGCCGGCGTCCAGGATTCTGAGACATCGGGCTTCGGAATCCGCGTGCTCGTCGACGGGACCTGGGGCTTCGCAGCCTCCCGCGACATTTCGATGGACGAGGTCGCCCGGGTCGCCCGCGTGGCGGTCGAACAGGGTCGCGCCAACCGTGCCGCTCAGCTGCGTCCGGTCGAACTCGCCCCTCTCGACTGGACCGGCCGCGGTGAGTGGCGCAGTCCTGTGGACGTGGAGCCCTTCGACATTCCGATCGAGGACAAGGTCGCCCTCCTGCTCGATGCCAACGCCGCCGCGATGGCCGTTGCGGGAGTCGCCTTCTCGAGGTCGAACATGTCGTTCCTCCGCGAGGAGAAGTTCTTCGCCTCCACGGACGGCGTGATCACCGACCAGACCGTCTACAAGGCCGCCGGTGGCGTGAACATCACAGCCGTCGCTCCGGATCGCTCCGACTTCCAGTCGATCAGCAGCATCGACGTCATGCCGAAAGGGATCGGGTACGAGCACATCGTCGACTCCGACTTCGTCGGCAACGCTCCGATCTGGGCCGAGCAGGCGGTCCAGAAGCTCTCCGCGAAGCCGGTGCAGCCGGGTCGCTACGACCTCGTGCTGCGGCCTTCGCATCTCTGGCTCACGATCCACGAGGCGATCGCGCACCCGACCGAACTCGATCGGATCATGGGCTTCGAGGCCAACTACGCGGGGACGTCGTTCATCTCCTCACCCGAGGAGTTCCTCGGCTCGTTCCGCTACGGCCCCGAGATCATGAACATCCAGGGTGAGCGCATCACACCCGGTGCGCTTTCCACGGTCGGCTGGGACGACGAGGGGGTTCGTCCCGACGAGTACCTGATCGTGAAAGACGGCATCCTGAACGACCTGCAGACGACGCGGGAGCAGGCTCCCTGGCTCTCGGACTGGTACGGCTCGCAGGGCAAGCCGGTGCGGTCGCACGGCAACTCGTACGGCCAGTCGTGGGATGTCACCCAGTTCCAGCGGATGCCGAACATCAACCTGCTTCCGCACCCCGAGCGCGACGTCAGCGAGGAAGAACTCATCGAAGGCGTGGAGAACGGGATCCTCATCGACGGCGACGGTTCGTTCTCCATCGATCAGCAGCGGTACAACGCGCAGTTCGGCGGGCAGGTCTTCTACGAGATCAAGCACGGCGAGATCACGGGCATGCTGAAGGATGTCGCCTACCAGATCCGCACGCCGGAATTCTGGAACGCGATGGATCTCATCGGCGGCGAGAGCACGTACTTCATGGGAGGCTCTATGGGCGACGGCAAAGGACAGCCGGCCCAGTCGAATTCCATCAGCCACGGCTGCCCGACCACGCGGCACCGAGATATCACCGTCATCAACACCGGCCGGAGGGCCTGATCCATGGCAAACTTCATTTCACGGGAAGAAGCCCAGCGGATCACCGAGCGGGCACTCTCCTTCTCTCGTGCCGATCAGGCGCGGGCGAATCTGAACAGCACCGAGACCGGCAACACCCGCTTCGCGCAGAATCAGATGAGCACGTCGGGCGACGCGACCAACGCGACGCTGACGGTTACGAGCGCGCTCGGCACCAAGGTCGCTTCGGCCACGACGAACATCTTCACCGACGACGCACTTCGGCGCGTAGTGGACACGAGCGAACAGCTCGCCCGCCTCGTTCCGGAAAACGAAGAGTACATGGGGGAGCTGGGTCCGCAGACGTACCCCGACGCCGATCAGTACTTCGAATCCACCGGAGAGCTCGCGCCCGAGCGACGTGCGCGGGCCATCGCGGCAGTGACCGAACAGGCTGCCTCTCGTAACCTGATCTCGACGGGCTTCCTGATCCATCAGGCGGCCAGCAACGCGGTCGCCACGAGCAACGGGCTCTTCGCGTACGCGACGAACACGCGGGTCAACTTCACGACCACCGTTCGAACCCCGGACGGGACCGGGTCGGGATGGGCCGGCACAAGCGCCCACGACTTCGACGAGCTCGACACCGCAGCGCTCGGCGCGACCGCGGTGGAGAAGGCGATGCGCTCGGCGAACCCTCGGGCCGTAGAGCCGGGCCGCTGGACCGTGATCATGGAGCCGACCACCGTCGGCAACATGGTCAACCTGATGGTGAACCAGATGAGCGCGCGCAACGCGGACGAAGGACGGTCGTTCTTCAGTCAGCCGGGCGGTGGCACCAAGCTCGGCCAGCAGTTTGTGGACAGCCGCGTGAACATCCGCTCCGATCCGAGAGATCCACGCATCATGTCGTCGCCTTTCAATGGATCGGGCCTCCCGAACCAGGCGATGACGTGGGTGGAGAACGGCGAACTCCGTAACCTCAACTACTCGCGGTACTGGGCCGACAAGCAGGGCGTGCAGCCAACGGGATTCCCGTCGGGCTGGGCGATGGACGGTGGCGACTCGACGATCGAGGACATGATCCGATCGACCGAGCGCGGCCTCCTGCTTACCCGCTTCTGGTACATCCGGGGCGTCGACCCCCGCACCATCCTGTACACCGGACTCACACGGGACAGCACCTTCCTCGTCGAGAACGGCGAAATCAGCCACCCGGTGAAGAACTTACGCTGGAACGAGTCGCCCATCTTCATGCTCAACAACATCGA
>JBDGVS010000436.1:0-3174 GCA_039585535.1 Gemmatimonadota bacterium
GTGATCCAGCCGATCGGAGATCTATTCATCCGCCTGCTCGTGCTCGCGGCGATCCCGCTGGTCTTTTTCAACCTGCTGGCCGGGCTGACTGCGCTGACCGACGTTCGGACCTTCGGGCGGCTGGCCGGCAAGATCATGACGTACTACGTCAGCACCGACGTACTCGCGATCTGTCTGGGCCTCGGTGCCATGGCGCTGCTACGCCCGGGTGACGGCATGCAGTTGACCGAAGAGGTTGGCGCGGCGGTCGGAGCCGTGCCTTCCGTTGCCGAAGTCCTGCTCGGGATGGTGCCCACCAATGTCTTCGCGGCGTTCTCCGAGGGGAATGTCGTCCAGATCGTTGTCATCTCCGTTCTGTTGGGGATCGCGACGCTCATGCTGCCGGACGCCCCCCGAGCTCGTCTGGCCTCGGTGTATGCCGACCTCGCGGCGCTGCTGCGCCGTCTGGTCGATCTCATTCTGCTCACGGCGCCTCTGGGCATCGGGGCACTCATGGCCGTCACCGTGGGTCGCTACGGGGCTGCGCTCCTCGGGCCGATGACGAAGTTCGTCCTCGGCGTGTACGCGGCGCAGTTCGTGGTCTTCCTGCTCTACATGTTGCTGCTGCGACTCTTCACGGAGCGGAGTCCGCTCCGCTTCCTGGCCGATACCGGGCCTGTCTGGGCGACGACCTCCGCGACGACATCGAGTCTCGCCTCGCTGTCCGTGTCACTCGAGAAGGCCGAGGAGATCGGGCTGCCGCGTTCGCTCTATTCGTTCACACTTCCCCTCGGGGCCCAACTCAACAAGGACGGGACCTCCGTCATGTTGGGTGCCGTACTCCTGTTCACCGCGCAGGCGGCGGGGGTCACATTTACTCCGGCCTCGATCGTCTCGATCGTGCTCGTCGGGTTGCTGCTCTCCGAGGGCTCGGGCGGTATTCCAGGGGGTGGGTTCGTGATCGCCCTCATCTATGTTCAGGCATTCAATCTGCCCATCGAGGTCGCCGCCATCGTCGGCGGCATCTACCGCCTCGTGGACATGGGCAACACAACCATCAACGTCATGGGCGATCTGGTAGGCACGTCGCTCGTGGCAGCTTCCGAAGCGAGACGAGAATCCGCATGAATCCGAAGGTGCGCGCGCTCTTTCCTGGAGCGGAACAGCAGGTCTATCTGAACATTGCCGCGAACGGACTCGTGTCGAGCGTCGTGCGTGATGTCGTCTCACGGCACATGGACGAAGTCGTGAACGGGACCGCCAACAAGGATCTCCTGCGAGAGCAGATCGACGAGACCCGGGCATCCTTCGCCGCCATGATCGGCGCCGACGCCGACGAGATCGGGATTACGAAGAACGTGTCGGAGGGGCTCAACCTCTTTGCCGCGAGCCTGGAGTGGAAGGCGGGCGACAACGTCGTGGTGTGCCCCGAACTCGAGCACCCGAACAACATCTACCTCTGGTACAACCTGGAGCGTCGGCACGGCATCGAAGTGCGATCGGTTCCGGCGGATGGCGGTGAGATGCCCATCGCGGGGATGGTCGCTGCCATGGATGAGCGCACCCGTGTGGTCACCTTCCCGACGATTTCGTTCGCCCCGGGCTTTATCACCGACGTCGAGCCGCTGGTGCGGCGGGCGAAGGAGGTCGGTGCGCTGACCCTTGCCGACGGAGCGCAGTCTGCTGGATCACTCGAGACGGACGTGCACGCGCTCGGAATCGACGCGATGGCGGTAGCCTGCCAGAAGTGCCTGTGTTCGCTCTACGGCTTCGGCTTTCTCTACGTTCGCCGTGAGGTGGCCGACACGCTCGTGCCCATCCATGTCGCACGATACGGCATCAAGCTCGACGGCCACGAGACGGCGTACTCGGAGGGCCCGCTGGAGTACGCTGCGGGCGCTCGCCGTTTCGATCTCGGTAACTACAACTACCTCGGAATGTGTGCCACGCGGGCCGCGCTCGACGTGATCCGGGAGGTCGGGGTTCCGACGATCGAGGCGCATGTGCGCGGCCTGGCGGCGCAACTCGCCGAGGGGCTCCTGGAGCTGGGCATGCCGGTGGTGGGCGGTGCCCCGGGGCCTCACCTGGCTCACATCGTGTCCTCTGGGAAGCTCGGAGGCGGACGGCACTACACGGCGGATGATCCCGAGGTGAACGAGCTACATAGGCACCTCGTCGATGCGGGGATCGTCTTTTCGCTTCGGAGCGGGGTGCTTCGCTTCTCGTTCGGCCTTTACAACAACGAGTCGGACGTGGAGCGGGTGTTGAGTGTGGTCCGGGCCTACCGAGAGCAGGGCGCTGCGGTCGGATAATCCCCGCAGGGGGTTGGGGTTTGTGCCCGACCGACCCGGTACCGAGCTCACGCTAGCTTTTATAGAATGCTCAGCCGGCTGACTCCGAGCGGCCCTCACGCGAACGCCACAAGGACCCCCGTATGACGCGCACCATCGCCTTCCTCGCGCTTGCGCTCGTCGCAGCCCCCAGCCTCACGGACGCCCAGATCGTCCCGACAAGGGAGTCTCTGTCGGACCTGTATCCAGGCAAGGCATACTCGCCGTATGCCGAGCGTTCCTTCGCGAGTCGACCCTTGTGGGGCGATACGCACCTGCATACGGGGCTCTCGGTCGATGCTGGCCTGTTCGGTGCCCGCCTGGGCCTGGAGGAAGCGTACCGGTTCGCGCGGGGTGAGCAGGTGACCTCGTCGACGGGACAGCCCGTGAAGCTCTCTCGCCCGCTCGACTGGTTGGTGATCGCGGACCACTCCGATGCGATGGGGATGGTTGCCGGGCTCGCCGAGGCCGACCCCTACTCACCTGGATCTCCGAAGTATCAGACCATCTGGGACCATGTGGTCGAGACCGCGGAGGACTTCGATGACCCGGGTCGGTTCACCGCTCTGATCGGCTTCGAATGGACGTCGCTCGTGCGCGGGAACAACCTGCACAGGAACGTCATCTTCCGTGAGGGAGCAGAGAAGGCCGGGCAGGTCGTCCCGTATACCACGCAGGCCCCGATCGGCAGCACAGATCCCCTAGACCTGTACGCGTATCTCGACGCCTTCGAGGAGAAGTCCGGTGGCTCCGTGCTGGCATTGGCGCACAACGGCAATATCTCGAACGGCTTCATGTTCCCCGTCGATCAGCAGTACACGGGTCGAGCGCTCGACGCACGCTACGTCGAAGAACGTGCGAGATG
>JBDGVS010000437.1:0-3224 GCA_039585535.1 Gemmatimonadota bacterium
GATGGGTCACCGCGAGCGCGAAGCCCGTCGCAATGGCCGCGTCTACCGCATTACCTCCGCGCGCCAGCACATCCGCGCCGACCTCGCTCGCGATCCACTGCTGAGACGAGACCATTCCAGCACTCGACCGAGCCGTGGCCTGGTCCTGACCTGCGACTGGAGCAGACAGCGCCAACGAGACGATCGCTGCTACGAGAGCGGCACCGACGGCAGGGCGCGGAGAGACTGGATCGGGTGTCCTGAACATTTGCGGGCCTCGAGCAGGGCGACGTCGGCGTGAAGAAGACAGCGGGTGCAGAAGATCCGGTCTCTCACGCGTCTTCGCCACCACCACAACGGTCGTATGACTCCCTCGGCTTCTGAGGTCGCACCGCCCGACTTCGGACCTTGGCGCATGGCGACCCAATGTGCCGTACCTTCTGCCGCATGAGCGCAAAGTCACGGAAAGAGCGGCGCTGACGGCTGCGGCGGAGCCAACGTCGATTGCCCGATGAGACGCCCCCCGTTACTTCTTGCCCTTCCGTCGTGCCTCGATCCTATTGGGCACACAGTATCGAATCGCGCCTATGGTCGCGACGGTTGCCCGGCCCGCGCTGGCTAAAGGCCCCGCGTGTGGTGGCGGCGAGGGCGCTGCGGCTGGAGCCGCTCAGGCAGGCGGGGTCAGTGGCCCGCGCGTGAGCTGGCGCCTGGCGACCAGCTTTCCCCCTTCGCTGGACATCCTCCACGGGGCGGGCGTGTACGTCGCCCAGCGTGTTGAAGCGCTGACCGGTGGCAACTTCACGATCCGCGTGTACGCGGCGGGCGAAATCGTGCCGGGCCTCCAGGTGATGGACGCGGTCATGCAGGGAACCGTGCAGTGCGGCGTTTCGCCCGGGTACTACTACATCGGGAAGAACCCCGCGCTGGCGTTCGACACCGCGATCCCCTTCGGGCTCAGCACACGTCAGCAGTATTCGTGGATGACGCAGGGCGGCGGACTCGAGCTCATCAACTCCATCTACGCCGACTTCGGTGTGACCTCGCTCGTATGCAACTCCACGGGCGGACAGATGGGCGGGTGGTTCCGCGAGCCGATCGGAAGCCTCTCCGAACTCGCCGGGCTGCGCTTCCGCATCCCGGGCATCGGTGGCGAAATCATGGCCCGCCTCGGGGTCACCGTACAGAACCTGCAGGCCTCGGAGATCTACCCCGCGCTCGAGCGCGGCGCGATCGACGCGACCGAGTGGGTCGGCCCGTACGACGATGAGAAGCTCGGCCTCTACCAGGTGGCAAAGAATTACTACTACCCCGGTTGGTGGGAGCCTGGCGTCACGATGGGTCTCCTCATCAGCCTGGACGCCTACAACGAGCTCCCAGAGGCGTATCAGGAGGCTCTCAAGTCAGCGTGCGGCGAGACCTTCGCGAACCGCCTGGCCTCGTACGACCATCACAATCCGCTGGCGCTCCAGCGTCTGATCAACGACCACGGGGTCACCGTCCGCGAGTACTCGCGCGACATCATGGACGCAGCGTGGCGGGAATCGAACGCATATCTGGAGGAGCAGGCTGCCGAGGACGCGACGTTCCGGCGTGTGTACGACTCGTACAAGGCCTTCCGCGACGTCCAGTGGTCGTATGCGAAAGGCAACGAGCTGGCCTACCAGGTCTCGGCGTTCAACCGGGTGTAGTTGCCAGAAAGACCAGGGCGGCGCTGCTCGCCCGAAGTCGACGATGCACCAAGGGCCCGTCCTCCACTTGTCGGAGGGCGGGCCCTTTCGGTGCCGGGTCGTTACGCCCCTGGTCGGGCGGATGAAGGACTCTACTTCTTCCGAAGCAGCGTCAGGCCATCTCCGATCGGAACCAGACTCAGCGATACACGACCGTCGTCGATGACCGTCGCATTGAATCCGCGAATCGCCTTGGTCGGCGAGTCGTAGATCGACGGGTCCGCCACCTTCCCGTCCCACAGCGTGTTGTCGACCGCAATCACCCCACCGGCTCGCACAAGTCGCAATGCGAGTTCGTAATACTCGTCGAGGTGCTCCTTGTCGGCGTCGATGAATATGAAGTCGAAGTCGCTCTCACGTCCCTCGGCGAGGAGGGCCTCGAGCGATGCCTTCGCACGTCCAGGACGGAAGTCGATCTTGTCCATGACTCCCGCCTCCGCCCAGTATCGCCTTCCGAACGACGGCCATTCTTCGTCGATGTCGAGCGCGATCAGCTCACCGTCGTCGGTAAGGCCGAGCGCGATACACAGCGCGCTATACCCTGTGAACGTGCCGATCTCGATGGCCTTCTTCGCCCCCATCGCTCCCACGAAGAGGGTCATGAACTGCCCCTGTTCCGGGCTGATCTGCATGTTGGCCTTCTCGAGCTTGCCGGTCTCGTCTCGCAAGCGTTGGTGCACGTCGCTCTCACGGAGAGAAACCTCAAGGAAGTACTCGTACAGTTCGTCGGTGAGGGGGGTGGTTCGGCGACTCATGGCAGCTCCGTCTCGAGGATACGCCAACAATAGAATGCTGCTGCGCTACGCCAAGGCCGGTAGGGCTCGCCGAGCGGCCCGAGCTCCTTCGCGGTGGGCGGTGTTTCCAGACTGTGGGCCTTGGCGAAGCCGGCACGGACTCCGAGATCACCTGTCGGCCAAAGATCTGGGCGATGCAACCGGAACATGAGATACATCTGAGCGGTCCACTCTCCGATGCCCTTCACCAGGGTCAAGCGACGGACAACCTCGTCGTCAGGCTGATCGGCCAGGTCGTGAACCTCCACTTCTCCCGAATCGATCTTGGTGGCGAGGTCGCGGATCGCGGCCAGCTTGTTTCGGGAGAGCCCTGCGCCCCGCAACGTCGCTTCCGATGCGCGGAGGACACGGCGTGGCGTGACGTCTCCCTTCAAAGCCTCGACGAAGCGCCCATGAATGGTAGCCGCCGCCTTCCCTGCGAGCTGCTGGTAACAGATGGTGCGCGCGAGATAGAAAAACGGCTCACCACCGTCACTCATGTCGACCAGCCTGATGGTGCCGACCTTCTTTACCCACGGACCGAGGACCGGATCGCGGCCGAGCTTACGTCGGCCGCCGGTCCAGGCGGTCACCCAGGTCGGTTCCTCGGGCGTATAGGTGGCCATAGTCGTGGTCGGAGCGTGATCGGGCGACCACGATAGGGCGCTGGGAGTCTCGCCACCACTGAGGCAGACGCTGGGGCATGTGCGCCCGGTGACGCCGACCGGTGACCTGCGCGGGCCAG
>JBDGVS010000438.1:0-2777 GCA_039585535.1 Gemmatimonadota bacterium
TAGCCGAGCTGTTCCGCGACGTGGTAGGCGATCGCCTCCCCCTCACGGTCAGGGTCGGTCGCGAGAATGATCGAATCGACACCCTTCGCGCGCTTCTTCAGATCAGCGATGACCTTCGCCTTCCCGCGAATCGTCACGTACTTCGGTTCGAAGCCGTTGTCGACATCGACGCCGAGCTCTTTCGTCGGGAGGTCCCGGACATGGCCGACCGAGGCCGCCACGTCGTACCCCTTCCCGAGATACTTGCCGATTGTCCGCGCCTTCGCAGGAGACTCCACGATGACGAGATGCTTACCGCCGTTTTCGCTCATTCCGTCCGTATTTCCATGGGGTGCGCGGAGAGGATGTCCATGATCCGCGCCGTCACATCTTCTACCGACGAGCGTTCCGTGTCCACTCTCCACCTTGCTCCGGCGTACCCGGAGGCACGCTGATTCAGTAGCAAGCGAGCCTCGGCGATCGGATCCTTCACCTGGAGGAGCGGTCTCTGTCCGGGCTCTGCCGTCGCCCGTCGCACCGCCTCCTCGGGGCTGACCTCGAGCCAGACGGTGGCGGTCCCGCGAGGTACCGAGGAGAGTCGGCCAGGGACGGCGCCCCACCCCCCACCGACGCTCAAGACGACGTGGTCCTCCTCCAGCAGTCGTCCAGCGACGTGTGCCTCTCGAGCTCGGAAGCTCGCCTCTCCCATCTCTCGAAAGATCTCGACGATCGGGCGGCCCACCTCCATCTCGACGACTCTGTCCACGTCGTGAAAGCGCCAGCCCAATCGGCCAGCCAGAGCCTCACCAACCGAAGTCTTCCCCGCTCCCATGAAGCCGACGAGGAGAATGCGGCGCCAGTCTCCCGGGGCCGGGCGCGTCACCGTTCGCCGAAGCCCCGTTCGTTGAGGTGGGCGACGTAGCTCTCGAGATTGCGCCGCACCTCTCCCATCGAATCACCTCCGAACTTTTCGAGGAGCGCATCCGCGAGCGTCAACGCCACCATCGCCTCGGCAATAACGCCCGCAGCGGGCACGGCACAGACGTCGCTCCGCTCCACCGCGGCGTTGCCGACGCTTCCGTCTCTCAGATCGACACTGGCGAGCGGTTTACGCAGCGTCGAGATCGGTTTCAGGGCACCCCGGACTACGAGAGGTTGTCCTGTCGTGATCCCGCCCTCCAATCCACCCGCACGGTTGGTCGCCCGCCCCATCCCCCCGCCCCGCCGAAGCCCCTCCTCACTGGTAATCGGATCGTGTACCGCCGAGCCGGGCCGAAACGCGCCTCGGAAGCCGAGTCCGACCTCCACACCCTTCACCGCCTGGATCGACATCACCGCCGCAGCGAGGCGTCCATCCAGCCTACGATCCCACGACACGTGGCTCCCCAGTCCTACCGGGATCCCTGTGGCCACGACCTCAAACACCCCACCCAGAGTGTCCCCCTGCTCCTTGGCCCGGTCGATCTCCTCGATCATGGCAGCCTCGGCGGCTGGGTCCAGGCAGCGCACCGGACTCACGTCTGAGCGCTCATTCAGCTCATCGGGCAACGACTCTACCGCCGCCTCGACGCTGCCAATCGAAGTCACGTGGCTACCCACCTCGATCCCCACTTCAGAAAGGAGACGCCGTGCCACGGCACCACATGCCACCCGCGCAGCCGTCTCCCGAGCACTCGCCCGCTCCAGAATGTCCCGCACGTCCCTACGATCGTATTTAAGGACACCCGCCAGGTCGGCGTGCCCCGGACGAGGGAGGTAGTGTGGCCGCAGCGCCTTCGGGTTCTCGACGTCCTCCGGGGCCTCGTGGGCCATCGCCGTCGTCCAATTCTCCCAGTCGCGATTCCAGATCAGCATTGAAATGGGCGACCCCAACGTCTCACCCAGACGGACGCCACTCAACAGCTCGACCCGGTCCGACTCGATTTTCATCCGCCGACCTCGCCCATGGCCAGCCTGGCGACGAGCCAGGTGAGGATCGACGTCGCGGATGACGTTCAGATCGAGCCCGGCGGGCACTCCTTCGACGAGAGCGGTGAGTGCCTTGCCGTGCGATTCACCGGCCGTATGGAAGGTCAGTCGGGGCATCGTTCATGGGGTGAAAACACGCAAAAGCCCGGCAAATGCCGGGCTTCTCCCGGAATCCCGGGACGCGTTCACAATGTATCAGGTCACCGCCGAACGCGGCTGCTCCCTCAGTTCGTCGAAACGATCGCGATCTTCACCGAGTCCCTGGCGATCGCTCCGGCGCCATCTGTCGCCAGGACCTTCACGTATACCTCTCCAGCTACCTGACCGCTGGCGGGCTTCAGGTATTCGTTGACACGAATGAACGTCAACGCCGACCCCGTGATGGTGGCGGGGATGTATGCCTGCCCCCCCAACGAATCGGAGTACTCTCCGGAGAGGCCGATCGTGGTGATCCCCTGCTGAGCTGTGACCTCTGCCAGGACGAGGACCGAGTCCCCCGGGGCGATCGTAAGGCCTGCGCCGGGGGCGGTGATCACGACCTGCGGCTCACCGGACGAAACCGTCGCCGTGAGTGAGAAAATGTTCTCTCCCCGACATCCCCCGAGTGTGAATGCGGCCAGGAGGACTGTCGCAGCAACGGCGCTCCGGCGCCGGCTTCCCTTCACGGTAGGCTTCATCGATTCGATTCCCTCGAGACGGCCTAGAGACCGCTCCGAACGATGTTCGGGGTGACGAGGATGATGAGGTCGCGCTGGATCTGGTTGTTCCGTCGTGTGCGGAACAGTCCGCCGATGAGCGGCAGATCCATCAGTAGTGGGATACCAGCGACG
>JBDGVS010000439.1:0-2776 GCA_039585535.1 Gemmatimonadota bacterium
GACGAGGCTCTGGCCGACTGGGACGTGAAGCAGTCCTACGGACAGCTGCTTCCGACGGCGAACGCCAGCGGTGGGCTCTCATGGCAAGGACCAGGTGAGCAGCAGTTCGCCCCCGGCCTCACTCTCGGCGACCTGGGCTTCGCCGACCAGCCATCGTACTACGGATCCAGCTACGGCCTGAACGTCGGCTATCAGCTCGACTGGGCGACCATCAACGGGCCGAACCAGGCCAAGGCTCAGAGGACCGCTACGATCGGCGGAATCGCCGCCGCCGAAGCCAATCTGATCGCCCAGGTCACGACGGCGTACGTCAACGTGCTGCGGCAGGACGACGCGGTGCGTATCTCGGAGCAACAGCTGGAGAATGCCGACTTCAATCTGCGTCTCGCTCAGGGGCAACTCGAAGTAGGTCAGGTGACCCCGATCGACGTCGGGCAGGCAGAGGTGCAGGTCGGGAGGGCGCGGGTCACCCTTCTCCAAACGCAAAACGGGGCCACAACCTCCCGTATGCGCCTGCTCCAGCTCCTCGGCTTGCCGGTCGATCAGACCTTCGAGCCCAGTACGGTATTCGAGTTCTCCGAACCCGCATGGGACCTGGGCCTTCTCACCGAAATGGCGCTCGGGGGCAACCCGGAACTCCTGCGGCGCAGGTACTCCACGGATGCAGCGGACGCGAACGTCAGCTCGGCCTGGTCGGCGTATTTGCCGAGCCTTTCGCTCTTCACGGGCTGGAGTGGCTTCACACGAGAAGCCAGCAGCGTCGAGGGCCAGATCGCGCAAGCGCAGTCGAGAGTGACCGGAGCCATCAGTCAGTGCGTCGCGACGAACGATCTGTACTCCCGACTGGCCAACCCGCTGCCGCCACTTGATTGCGGGAGCATCGCGTTTACCGATCAGCAGCGCAGACAGATCGAGCAGTCGAACAGCCAGTTTCCTTTCGACTTCGTCCAGTCCCCGTTCCGGCTCTCCATGACGGTGAGCGTTCCGATCTTCCAGGGACTGAGTCGGCAACGAAACCTCGAAGCGGCGAAGCTTCAGCGCAGCGACTTCCAGCAGCAGGTTCGGGAACAGGAACTCGCGGTCCGAGCGGATCTCGCGATTGAAGTGGAGAATACCCGCACGCTCTACCAGAGCGCGCTCCTTGAAGAACAGAACCGCCAACTCGCCGAACAACAGCTCAACCTTGCTCGTGAACGCTATCAGCTCGGCGCCATCACCTTCGTCGAACTGGTCGACGCCCAGACCGTCTTCATTCAGGCAGACGCCGACCGGACGCGGGCGATCTTCGCGTATCACGACTCCGTAACCACTCTCGAGGCGCTCGTCGGCGCCTCTCTCCGATAGGCGCTCCATGCAGACACGAACCAAGGTCTTGATCGCGATCGGTGTGGTCGCAGTCCTCGGACTTGCGGCATTTCTCAACGTCCGACGCGGATCCGACCGGGGCATCGAAGTCCGAACCGAGGCGATCGCGACAACCGATCTGGTCGAGATCGTGACGGCGAGCGGGAACATCCGCGCCCGCCGAACCGTCGACATCAGTTCGGATGTGTCGGCCAGAGTCTCGCAACTTCTGATCGACGAAGGCGACGACGTGGTCGCGGGGCAGACCCTCCTCCGTCTGGAACCGGATCAGTATCAGGCTGCCGTTTCGCGAGCCGAGGCTTCGCTTGCTCAGTCGGAGGCACAGGAAGCGCAGCAAAGAGCGAATCTCGTGCAGGCAGAGCGGGACCGGGATCGCCTCACCCAGCTTCGCGCCCGGGACTCGCTGCTGGTGAGTACTCAGCAGCTGGACGACGCCGAGACCCGGGTCGATGTCCAGACCGCGCTCCTCGAGTCCGCGCGCTTTGGCGTCTCGCAGGCACGAGCAGGGGTCGACGAGACGGCCGATCGCCTCTCCCGGACGATCTTCACCGCCCCGATGGCCGGAAAGGTGACCCGCCTCAACGTCGAAGAAGGCGAGACCGTCATCATCGGGACGATGAACAACCCGGGGAGTCTGGTCCTTACGATCTCCGATCTGTCGGTGATCGAGGTGGTGGTGAAAGTCGATGAGACCGAGGTCTCAGAGATCACGCTGGGCGACAGTGCGTCGATCCGAATCGACGCCTTCCGGGATCGCGAATTTGCCGGCTACGTGACCGAGATCGGCAACTCGGCGATCAATCCGCCCGATCAGCAACAGGGAAATGCTCAGGCAGCCATCGACTTCGAAGTGGTCCTGACCCTCGTAGTGAGTGATGCCCCGCTCCGCCCCGACCTGTCGGCCACGGCGGACATCATCGTGGAGACGCGCACCGACGTTGTCGCGGTACCGATCATCGCTCTAACCGTGCGCGACGCGGCCGACCTCGAAGAGGAAGGAGCGGAAGAGGCCGACGAAGTGGACCGCGAAGCGTTAGATGCGAATGGCTCCGGCGTCACGGGCGACGTCGAAGGAGTCTTCCTCGTCGAGGATGGCATCGCGCGTTTCCGTCCCGTCGAGGTTGGAATCGCGGGGGCGGAGTACTTCGAGGTTCTCTCCGGCCTCTCCGTCGGAGATACCGTTGTCGCAGGACCCTACCAGCGCATCCGACAGCTGCAGAACGGGGACGCTGTGCGGACGGGCGAACGTGACGAGTCAGACGACGGCGACGACGAGGGCTAACGCCCCATGCACATCTGGGAAGGTATCGCGCTGGCATGCCAGCAGATCCGCGCTGAGAAGCTGAAGTCGTTCTTCAGTCTGCTCGGCGTCATCCTGGGCGTGATGTTCCTGATCGTGGTCGTGACGGTC
>JBDGVS010000440.1:0-5196 GCA_039585535.1 Gemmatimonadota bacterium
AGCGCCTCGACTTCCTCCATGACGAGGCCCTTCACCGTTCCGGCCGTACCAACCGGCATGAACGCCGGTGTCACGATCTCGCCGTGGGGAGTGCGGAGCGTTCCGGTACGAGCGGCACCGGAGGTCGCCTGGAGCTGGTATTCGAACATGGTCGAGAATGTAACGCGGCCCCCTTTCCAACTTCTACGCGGGGCGGGTCGTCTCAGGATGTGATGCACCATACTTGCAGCACATACTATGCTCTACATAGTATGCATGACCTAATCATACCTGCGGAGACACCGTGATGACACTCGAGCGAGAATGGATGCGAGGCGCCGCGCCGCTGGCGGTGCTGACCCTCCTCGACCGTCGCGAGATGTACGGCTACGAGCTCGTCGAAGCGCTCGAGCGTGACTCCGGCGGCCTCCTCGCCATGGGGCAGTCGACCATCTACCCACTCCTCTACAACCTCGAGGGGAAGGGTCATGTGGAATCGATCACCCGCGAAGCGCCGAGCGGCCGTCGGCGGAAGTATTACAGAGCGACTGCCGCGGGGCGGACGTGGCTTGCGAGCCAGCGCTCTCAGTGGGCCACGCTCGTCGAAGCGATGACGAGTCTCGGAATCCACGGCGGCGAGCAGGAGGGATGATGCTCCCGGCTGAAATCGAGGCGTTGATCCGCGAGGTACTCGACGCCGCCGACCTCGACTTCACGGACGGTCGGACCGACGTCGAGCAAGAGTTGCGGGACCACTTCGAGGACGGCCTGGCGCGTGGTGTCACCGCAGAAGAACTCATCGACCGATTTGGGGACCCGACGGTCGCAGGCAGGAAGATCGCAGGAACGCGGCCGCGTGCGGCGGCGCGTAGACGAGGGGAATCGAGGGGGTGGTGGATGTCGATGGGTGAGTGGTGGGACGAGGTGCGACGGGCGATAGGACGACTTGGACGAGCACCTGGCTTCACGGCGGTGGTCATTCTGACACTCGCTCTGGGCATCGGAGCGAATACGGCCATCTTCGCCGTGCTGAGTGCCGTCATCCTGGACGAGTTGCCCTACGAGCAGCCGGATCGCCTGGTCCGCCTCTACGAGGCCAACCAGGAGGACCTGATCGGCGGCGAGTATATGCGTGCCCCGCTCATGGCGGAGTGGCGGCAGTGGAGTGAGGTCTTCGAAGAGGTCGGCGCACTCTACACCTACCGTGAGATGGGCGCGGACATCACGAGCGCGGAGCAACCCGCGCGAGTCCACACGCTCTGGGTGTCGGCGGGTTACTTCGAGACGCTCGGCATCACACCACACCGCGGCCGCACCTTCGAACCGAATGAGAGCTTCGGTCCAGGCGAAGCCACATCCCGGACGGAGCCGATCGCGAGAACGGCGGTGATCAGTCACCGCCTCTGGCTCAGTCACTTCGAGGCCCGAGAGGACGTACTCGGGAGTGCTCTCGAGTTGGACGGGCAGTCCTACGAGGTGGTCGGCGTCATGCCCCGTGGCTTCCGAAACCCGTTCGGTACGGATTCGGACGTGTGGTTGCCATACGACATGCGGCAGGGCGGCTCGAATCACTATCAGAACTGGTTCCTGTCCGGCATCGCGCGGCTACGCGACGACGTCACACTCGAACAGGCCAGAGAACGGGTGCGCGCGTTGTCAGAGGCGTACTTCGAGACGGAACCGGGAACGCTGGGTGCGTTCCCACGCCTCCTGCCGCTGCACCAGGACGTCGTCGGATCGACCCGGGCACGGATGCTGTGGATTCTCGCGGGCGCAGCCGGCATGCTCCTGCTCACGGCGTGCCTGAATGTGACCAACCTCCTCGTCGCACGAGGACTCTCGCGCGATCGCGACCTTGCACTGCGGTCTGCGCTGGGCTCCGGACGCGGCCGCCTGGTAGCGGGCATTCTCCTGGAGAACGGACTTCTCGCCCTCGCCGGGGGCCTCGCCGGGCTGACGCTCGGCGTCCTGGGCGTGAAGGGTCTGCTCTTTCTGGCCCCGGGAGTCGTCCCGATGGTGACCGAAATCCACACGGGTGGGACCGTCTTCCTCTTCACGAGTGCTACCACGGCCGGCGCTCTCTTCCTGTTCGGCATGGCGCCAGCACTGCGAATGTCACGGACTTCGCCGGCCGACGTGCTGCGTTCGGGGGATCGAGCATCGACGACAGGCCGGTCCGGTCGCCGGATTCGCGACGGACTGGTCGTCGCTCAGGTCGGGGTCGCCCTCGCTCTCGTAACTGGCGCCGCCCTCTTCACCCGTTCCTTCACCTCGCTCGTGAACGTGCCCCTCGGCTTCGAGTCCGAGGCGGTGCTCACCTTCGAGGTAAACCTTCCGGGTGCACGGTACCCGGACGGGTCTTCACGTCACGCATTCCACGAGGAGTTCCAGAACAGGATCGCCTCCCTGCCGAACGTGGAGCGAGTGGGTGCCGTCTCCTGGCTCCCCGTACGTGGCCGCTACCACTCCTGGGGCTTCTACTGGGACCCCGAGAACCCGGACGGTTCCCGGCGCTCTCGGGATCCAGCTCCTCGCGGGCGTCGACCCCGGGGAGGTCGACTTCGAGGCGGAACCGATGATCTGGCTCAACCAGGCCGTCGTCGACGAGGTGTTCGGCGACTCGGATGCCCTTGGGCAGCAGATCGTCATCGCCGATGCGACACGGCGCGTGATGGGCATCGTGGAGAATGTGGCTCACGACGCTCGTGGGACGACCACGCGTAAGTCCTACGTTCCACACGCTCAATTCGCGGACGATCGAAACTGGCCTCTGACCCAGACGGTGCGCGCGCGAGGGGAGCTTGGGCAGTTGAGGGAGCAACTCCAGACCGAACTGGCTCGCGTCGACGGACAGCTGGTGCTCTTCCAGCCACAACCGCTAGACGCCATTCTCGCCTCCGTCCGGGAGCAGGAGCGGTTCGCGGCCCTTCTGATGGCGACCTTCGCCGGACTCGCGCTCCTTCTTTCCCTGGTAGGGACGTACGGAGTACTCGCAGGAAGCGTGGCGGCCCGCACGCGGGAAATCGGGATCAGGATGGCTCTCGGCGCGAACTCGGAAGAGGTTCGAGGGATGATCCTTCGACACGCTGCGCGACTCGTTGTCCCCGGAGTGGCTCTCGGGCTCGGCGCCGCCTGGATCGGCGGTCGGTGGATTCGAGCACTCCTCTTCGAGGTCGAACTAACGGACCCGATCTCGCTCTCCGGTAGCGTCGCACTCTTCCTGCTGGTGGGCTTCGTATCCGCGTGGATCCCGGCGCGCCGAGCGACTCGGGTCGATACCGTCGAGGTACTCACAGCCGAATAAGCCGCGTCTATCTGGACGGCAGGATCACCATGGCATCGCCGTACGAGTAGAAACGATACGCATGGGCGACGGCCTCGGTGTACGCGTCCATCACGCGGGAGTATCCCGCGAGTGCGGACACGAGCATGAGGAGTGTGGAACGGGGCAGGTGGAAGTTGGTCACCAATCCATCGACGACGCGAAAGTCCCAGGGCGGGCGGATGAAGAGATTCGTTTCGCCCTGCCCCGCTCGCACTCGTCCGTCGGCGTCGGCCACACTCTCGAGTGTCCGAACCACGGTCGTGCCAACGGCCCAGACCCGCCCACCGGCGGCTCTCGTCCGATTGATCACATCGGCCGACGCCTTCGAAATCGAATACCACTCGGAATGCATCGGGTGCTCAGCCGGGTCCTCGACTTCAACGGGGCGGAAGGTGCCGACCCCCACGTGGAGCGTGACTTCAGCCCGAGTCACGCCCCGGTCTTCGATCCTCTGGAGTAAGTCGTTCGTGAAGTGGAGTCCCGCGGTGGGCGCCGCAATCGACCCGCGATCCGCAGCGTAAACCGTCTGATATCGGTCCCGATCGTCTGGCCCGTCCGGACGATCGATGTAGGGAGGCAGCGGGATGTGTCCCCATCGGCCGAGTACTTCTTCCACCGCGCCGGTGACGCGGAGTCGAACGACGCGGTTTCCCGAAGGCAGCGTGTCCAGGATGTCTATCTCGAGCTCGTCGGACACGACCACGGTGTGACCCGGCTTGAGCTTTCCGCCCGGCCGCACCAGCGCCTCCCACAGCGTGCTGGAGGCGTTCCACCCTTCTGGCACACCCGAGTCTTGTAAGGGCTCACCCTCAGCCCCCCCGGCCTCACCCGCGAACTCCGCGAGCGGACGCACGAGGAGGACCTCAGCCCTGGCACCCGTCGTTTTGTGGCCGAGGAGCCGCGCGGGGAAGACCCGACTCTGGTTCACGACCAACGCATCGCCCGGCTCCAACAAATCCGGCAGATCGACGAAGGTCCTGTGCTCGAAGTCGCCGCTGGGAGGCACGACCAGCAGCCGGCTCCGGTCCCGTTGATCGGAAGGGCTCTGCGCGATCAGTTCAGGCGGGAGAGCGTAGTCGTAGTCGGAGATCCTCAAGACTCCCCCACCCTCCCGTCGACGACCTCGAAGCTCAACACCGTGTCCACCGTGGGGCAGCACATCGCGTCGTCCGGCCCGTGTCGCGTGACGTGCAGCTCCACCGTACCCGACGACTCGGTCATCGCTCGAATCCGCACTCGATCGCCGAGAGACACGGCTCCGCTCCGAAGCCACCGGACCTCCGGCGGCCCAGCCGTCGAGTCGAGCTGAAACAACGCGAGCTCCATGAAGGTCCCGCTACCTCCGCCGCTGGTCCACAGAACCGCCAGGGCATCTGTCGTCCCGTCGTCGTCGAGATCGTCGATCACCCGCCACTCGGTCAGCCCGACGCGGACGAGCAACGTTCCGTCCGAAGTCCTCCCCTCCCATATCCCGACGGTGTCAGGGGAGATCGTCACCGCGAAGCCATCGAGAGCCATCTCCGCCTCCTCGAGCGGAGGAAGCTCGGAAGTGGGGACGCCATCGCACGCGGCCGTAGCCACGGCGAGGGCCATCACCAGCGTCCTCATTCCTCGACGAACAGCGAGCCCTGGTTCCCCGGACCGGAGCCTCGACCACCTCGATCGTCCGGCAGGGTATACCCGAATCGCCGGAAGGCGCGCGGCGTCGCCACCCGCCCCTGCGGTGTCCGCTGGAGAAAGCCCTCCATGATCAGGAACGGTTCGTAGACTTCCTCGAGCGTCGTCGCGTCTTCGCCCATGGCAACCGCGAGCGAGTTCAGGCCGACCGGCCCGCCTTCGAACTTCTCAATGAGCGTCTTGAGCACCTGCGCATCCATCTCATCGAGGCCGTA
>JBDGVS010000441.1:0-2773 GCA_039585535.1 Gemmatimonadota bacterium
AGGCGGCGTCCGTAGACGAGTTCTATCTGGACCTGAGTGGAACCGAGCGGCTGTTTGGAGACGAGACGCTGACGGAGTCCGCGTGGCGGATTCGACAGACCGTGCTCGAGCGCACCTCGATCTCTGTCTCATTGGGGGGCGGCACCCGTCGTGTGATCGCGAAGCTCGCGGCCACCCGTGCCAAGCCGGCTGGTGTCCACATCGTAGCGCCGGGGAGCGAGCAGCACTTCTTGAACGGCCTGGATCTCGCCGAACTCCCAGGAGTCGGTCCTTCCCTCGTGGAGGCGCTGAAGAAGCGAGGCCTGGTACGTGTCGAGGAAGCCCTCGCCGTTCAGGAAGAGTGGCTACAACGTTGGTTCGGCGAACGCCGGGGCGCCTGGCTGTACCGTCGTGTTCGGGGCGTGGACTCCAGTAGCGTGGACCCCTCGGAACGGCGGAAGTCGATCTCGTCCGAGCGGACCTTCTTCAAGGACCTGACCAGCGATGACGATCTCGAGCGAAGGCTCCTCGAACTCACGACGTCGATCGGTGCCACGCTCCGGAACAAGGAGCTTCGTGCGCGTACTGTGACGGTGAAGCTCCGCGACCACGACTTCAAGACCAGGCAACACAGTCGAACGGTTCGTGAAGCCATCGAGTCGAACGCAGCTATTTCGGACGTCGCTCGGAGCCTCCTCTCCGAGCTCCGCGCCGAGCGCCGGGTGCCGGCTCGATTGATCGGTGTCGGCCTCTCCGGCCTCGCGACGGGTGACGACGCTCGGCAACTCGCTCTCTTCGACGAGCCCGATGGTGAGGGTGAATCGGATCGGGATCGCAGCGTCTCTCGAGTCGTGGATGCCCTCGCCGACCGCTTCGGTCAGGGCGCGGTCGTCCCGGGTCGGATCGTCGGTCCGTCACCCGGACGAAGATCCGGTGCACCCAAAAAGGATTCGACATGACAGACCGCGCGTGGACCCGCCTCTTTCCCGAGGGCAAGACACTGGTGGGGATGGTGCACCTCCAGCCTCTACCCGGCGCGCCCCAATGGGAGGGGTCGATGCAAGTCGTGCTGGACACGGCGGTGGAAGACGCCCGTGCTCTGGTCACGGCCGGCTTCGATGCTGTGGTCGTCGAGAACTATGGCGACGTTCCGTTCCAGACGGGTCGGGTATCCGCAACGACCGTGGCTGCGCTGACCGCCGCCGTTCAGGCAGTTCAGTCTGCTATATCGGTACCGGTCGGTGTGAACGTGCTTCGAAACGACGCAGCCTCAGCCCTCGGCGTGGCCGCGGCGACGGGGGCATCCTTCGTGCGGATCAACGTTCACGTGGGGTCGATGTGGACAGACCAGGGCCTCCTGCACGGCCGGGCCGACGAAACGCTCCGACTCCGCCGGGCGCTGGAGCTCGAAGATGTCGCGCTCCTCGCGGATGTGCACGTCAAACATGCGGTGCCACCCACCGGCTCGACCCTCGAAGCGTCGGCCGCCGACTGCTGGCACCGCGGCCTCGCGGACGGACTGCTGGTTACCGGCTCAGGTACCGGAATCTCGACGTCCATTGCGGATGTCGCTGTCGTGCAGACCGCGGTGCCGGAGAGCCCGGTCCTCGTCGCCTCAGGAGTGACCGCTACAACGGTCGGTGGCTACCTCGAGGTGGCCGACGGAGTGATCGTCGGGTCCGCCGTCATGCGAGGCGGAGTTGCGGGCTCGGCTGTAGATCCGGAACGGGCCCGCTCACTGGTCCACGCTGCGCGAGGGTGAGACCCGCTTCGTAGCATGGACGGGAAGACACCGCGCGCGGGGCCTGGGAGCCCCGCGCGCAGGTCGTTCCTAGTCACCAGACATCGCTGCGCGCTTGGCCGCGATCGCCTCGTACGGCTTCCGCTCGAAGTACGAACGCGTCTCCGCGACCACCACTGGCGTCAGGAAGAGTAGAGCGATGAGGTTCGGCCAGATCACGATGGCCAGAGCTACATCACCCAGGGCCCAGACGACCGCGAGCGGCACAGACGCTCCGAGGAAGTGGGCTCCCACGAAGAGCGCCTTGTACGGAAGGACGGCGCCCTGTCCGAAGAGATAGTGCGCGCATCGATCTCCGTAGTAGCTCCACGAGATCGCGGTCGAGATCCCGAAAAGAAGCACGCCGAGAACGACGATCAGGTGACCCCAGTCTCCAAGTGGTGCGAGCCCCTGACGGAAGGCCGCCGCAGTCACGGGTGCACCGTTCTCGACCGCATCGCCGAAGAGCGACGTGTAGGTGGTACCGTCCGCGCCAACGGCTTCGCCACGGTCCGGATGCACCACACCGGAGAACACCTGCGTCTGCGCCTCGTCGGTGTAGAGCACCTCGACCGAAGCTTCGTGCCAGGAGACGAGGGCGGCTCCGACGCCAGTCTGGACATGGCGTCCGTTGGCGATCGGGATCTCGGCCGTAGCGTCGACTCCCTCGACCCGTCCGGACTCGAGCAACGCCGTGTAGGAGACGTCGCCTCCGCCAAGCGTTACCTCCGTCGGGAAGCGCTGGCTGTACGCACCCGTCATGATGATGACGAGACCGGTGAGCGAGCAGATCACGATCGTGTCGATGAACGGCTCGAGGAGCGCTACG
This sequence comes from Gemmatimonadota bacterium, assembly GCA_039585535.1. GTDB lineage: Bacteria > Gemmatimonadota > Gemmatimonadetes > Longimicrobiales > Gaopeijiaceae > UBA2589. The sequence goes on from JBDGVS010000441.1 coordinate 2,589, forward strand.
ACACCTTCGGACACCGGCTCGTCCGTCTTTGCAGCGGCGTGCGCGATCGGTGCGGAGCCCTGTCCTGCCTCGTTCGAGAACAAGCCACGACGTACGCCCCACATGAGGGTCACCACGAAGACTCCGACCCCGACACCGGCGACGCCGGCCTGCGGGTTGAACGCCTCGCGGAAGATCGTGCCGAA
>JBDGVS010000442.1:0-2768 GCA_039585535.1 Gemmatimonadota bacterium
GATGGGTCTTGTTGTCGGCGGCTGCGCTTTCGGTCTTGACCTCGTTGATCATCGGGCTGATCCCTGCGATGGAGGGAGCCCGCACCGATGCGTGCTCGATCATTCGAGATCCGTCTGCTCGGGTGAGAGGCGGGATTGCCAAGGAAACTCTCGTCATGGTCCAGGTGGGCTGCTCTCTGGTGCTCATTACCGGAGCGATGCTCTTCACGCAGAGCTACTGGACGGCCAGGAGCCTAGATCTCGGCTTCGAACCCGAAGGCGTGCTTGTCACGCAGGTCAACCTCCGGAACCTCGGTTACGACGAAGACCAGGGCCGAGCGTTCGTCCGTCAGGCACTCGAACGCCTCGCGGAACTCCCGGGGGCGGGTCCTGTCTCAGCTGCCAGCATGATCCCGTTCTCGGGCGCCTGGAGCACCGACATCGAGGCTTCGCCGGGTAGCGTGCCCAACGCGCCTGACAACAGGATCTGGGTCGGCCTCAACACGGTGGCCCCGGCCTATTTTGATGTGGCGGGTGTGGAGATTATTTCCGGGCGCCCACTCGGCCCCCAGGACGTTGAGGGTGCGGCCCCGACAATCGTAATTAACGAGGTGCTGGCGGGCTTGCTCTGGCCGGGGCAGGACCCAATCGGGAAGACGGCGCCGGTGGGAGACGGATTCACCGTCGTCGGCGTTGCTCGCCACGCCACGTACTACGAGATCGGCGAGCAACGCTCGACCCAGGCATACCTCCCCGTCCTCCAGCAGCACCAAGCCGTCGTGCACTTCTTGGTTAAGGCGGATCATGACGTTACGACGCTGTCAACGCGAGTTCAGTCAGAGCTCCGTGAGATCGAACCATCACTCGCCTTCAGCCTGGTCACGACGTTCGAGGCGTTGGTCGATGAGGAGGTGAGTCGATACGAGGTGAGCGCCGTCTTGGTCAGTCTGTTAAGCGTGATCGCAGTTCTACTGGCAGCCACTGGGTTGTACGGCGTAGTCGCCTTTCTGGTCACAAATCAGACTCGCGAGATCGGTGTGCGCATGGCGCTCGGCGCGAACCAGACTCGCGTGGCCGGCGAGGTGGTTCTTTCCGGGCTACGACTGGCTGTCGGGGGCTTGGGACTGGGCGTGACGGGAGCGGTCATTCTTCGCGGCCATACCGAGAGCCTGCTCTTCAACGTGGAAGCGGGCGACCCACTTCCGATGCTCGGCGCGTGTTTAATCCTGCTGTTCGCAATAGCAGCGGCCTCTGCAGGCCCGGCGAGAAGGGCGACGCGCCTTGACCCGATCGAAGCGATGGGGAGAGTGAGTTGATTGGAGTGAGAGAGGGAGCAGCACGACCGACCGACGCTGCGCTCATCGCGTTGGGAAGGTCGTCCCGCGGGAGTTCCACGGGGACGGGACGACGGAAGGAGGTATTCGTGGGAAAGATCGAACAGGTTTGTAGCAGTCCGCAGCATACGCTCGGGAAACCCGTTCAAGGCTCCATCCGCCTGGTGGCGGGTCTTGGTGTGGAGGGGGACGCGCACTTCGGCGTAACGGTGAAGCACCGCTCGCGAGTCCGCCGAGACCCGAGCCAACCGAATCTCCGACAGGTGCACCTCATCGCGGCTGAGCTGCACGATGAGTTGGCGGCGAAGGGCATCCCGGTGGGCCCCGGGGCGATGGGTGAGAACATCACCACTCGTGGCATCGATCTGCTCAATCTGCCCGTCGACACGCTCCTTCACATTGGTCCGGACGCCGAGGTGATGGTCACTGGCCTCCGAAACCCCTGTGTGCAGCTCGACTCGATCCACCGGGGGCTCATGGCTGCGACCTTGGCCCGGGGCAACGATGGCGAGTTGGTGCGAAAAGCGGGAGTCATGGGAGTGGTGGTTCGGGGCGGCGTGGCCAGAGCGGGAGACCCCATCGTCGCCCAACTCCCGCCGCCCCCTCATCGTCGTCTCGATCGAGTCTGAGACGTCCGCGGGACCGTGCCAGTCGAGGTGTGCTGCCGGGGGGCGGTGGTACCGGATCGGTTCGCGTGCGGAGGTCCTTGAGCCCTGCGGGCCGGACAACCGCGCTATCTAACAAGGAATTGCTGCTGTCCGCGTATAGGCTGGGGGGGCGACTCGCTTCGCTCGCTGGCGAACTAGAGGGTGCGGCAGCAGAATTCCGAGCCGTTAGTCGGCCCAATACCTATGCTCACATGACAGCTAGAACGAGCTGGCCTCGATTCGCCGTGGAGGGTGCGGTGATTCTAGTGTCGATCTTGCTGGCCTTCGGCATCGACGCTTGGTGGGACGCAACGCAGGACCGCGGAGAGGAGCGGCAGGCGCTCATGGCACTCGCCGCCGACTTCGGATCCGCTGCTCAGGCCGCGGACGAATACGGTCTTGTCATGGATAGCATCGCTGAGGCCGCGAACATCATTCTTGGATGGACAGGGCCAGTTGCTCACGGGGATTACGCTGACTCATTGGCGCTGCTGACCCCCGCGATCGCGCGCGTCCCGGACTTCCAGCCACCCATGGGTACGCTGCAAGCCCTGCTGGGGTCTGGGGACCTCAGCCTCATCCGGAGCGACAGTCTCCGGGCTGCCCTCGCCTCCTTTCCGAGCCAGGTGGCACGGATCAAGACGACTGAGAGCTACGGAGCCGAGCTGTTGTTCGGTGAAATCTACCCGTATCTGAATCGCTCCATTCCGCTTCGGAACTTCGCCCGCGGTGGCGACGGAGGAACACGTTTCGACAGCGACGTAGAGGGATTACTGCGAAGCTTGGAGTTCGAGAACTTGGTGCAGAC
>JBDGVS010000443.1:0-2766 GCA_039585535.1 Gemmatimonadota bacterium
ATCCGTAACCCCGGTGTGGATGGGGGCGATGACGAAGGTCGTCGTTCGGTATCCGACGGCGTTCTGGCGAGAGCATGGACTGGCCGGTGCGGTGATGAGCCATGTTGGACCGATGCGGGAGATCCACGACATGAGCGGCCCCGGGGGGGACCCGGCGGCGCTCTTCGGCTTCGTCCCACCGACCCGGCCTGGTGCCCCGACCGTGACCCGGGTCGCGGTGCTCGAACAGCTGACCGAACTGTTCGGTCCCGAGGCGGCCGAGCCCGAAGATCTCTTCATCCACGACTGGCGGACCGAGGTGCATACCTCTCCTGAGGGTGTCGAGACGCTCCAGGCATACGAGACCTACGGCCATCCGGTGTATCGCACGGCTGCGTTGGGTGGGCGACTACATTGGGCCTCCACTGAGACATCGGTGGACGTTCCGGGGCACGTCGAGGGCGCTCTCGCGGCGGGAGAGCGTGCGGCTGAAGCCGTCCTCGAGAGACTTACGGGCCAGAGGGAGGGCTGACGGTGGATCTCCTGCGATCCAGGGCCTTCTGGCTCGACATGGTGAGGCTTCAGTTCGGCCTCTTTCTCTACGGTTTGGCGATCTCGCTGATGTTGGAGGCCCATATCGGACTCGATCCCTGGTCGGCGCTCCACGACGCGCTGAGTGATCGGTCCGGCCTCAGCTTTGGAAGGATCTCACAGGGAATCGGGCTCCTTCTGATCGTGTTCAGTGGCCTCGTACTTTCGGTTCGGCCGGGCATCGCCACGATCTTCAACATGCTGATCATCGGACCGTGGGTGGACGTGCTGCGTCCGCTGAGCTGGTTTCCGAGCACGGACAGTCTGGTGCTAGGAAGTGTGCAGTTCGTGTGCGGCGTGTTCGTGATGGGGCTCGGCTCCGCCGTCTACATCGGAGCGAGGCTCGGGGCTGGTCCCCGCGATGGCCTGGTTATGGGGCTGTCGCGTCGAATCTCCCGGAGCCTGCGTGTGTCACGGATCAGCGTGGAGATGACCGTGCTCGCCGCAGCTGCCGTCCTCGGGGGCTCGATCGGCCTGGGGACAGTGATCTTCGCGCTCCTGATGGGACCGACGATGCAAACCAGCCTCCGCCTGTTCGCGGTGCCGAATGATCCCTCGCCCCGGTATCGGCGGGATCCAGCGGAATAGCCCAAATCCCGTGGCCGGGAGCAGCGGACCACCCGGGAGCACGGCCCGGACGACGCGAGCGCCATCCGGGCCAGGTGCTCGTCAGCGGATCAGATAGAAGCTTGTCTGCCGTCCATCGATCCAATCCCAGCCGTCTTCGAAAATGCCCGCGTCTTCCTCGAGCGCGAAGCGCACGACCTGGCCGTCCCACTCGGGCACCGCGTACCGGGCGTTGAGCTCGATCGAGTGCCAGGTATTGGCTCGGAACTCGTAGTCGCCGCGGACCGGGACGCCGTCCTGGTAATCAGACATTCCGATCGGCGGCCCTGCCGCGTGGCCATGGTAGCCGATCGCGTGGCAGTAGATCGTCGGGTCGAGCCCTTCCTCTCGTGCCTGCGCGAGTGCTCCCGCCAGCGCTTCGTTCCCCGTGCCACCGATCACGGCGTGCTGCATCGTGAGGTCCTGCAGTCGGTTCGCCTGTGCCAGGCCGACCTTCAGTCCGGTCGGCGCATCCGTTTCACCAGGCAGCAGCACGTACGCGTTGTGCTGCGTGTCGGTCGAAAAGCCGAGGCCGATGATGCCGAAGTCGGTGTGCAGCATGTCCCCGCGTTCGATCACCGTTCCGTGCGGACCTGCCTCTGGGATCCCACCGCGGCGCTGGACGTTCACAGACGGATGGAACCACTGGCCCAGTCCCAGCTCGGCGACCCGCTGACGCATCCACCAGACGACATCCTGATTCGTGGTCACGCCCGGAACGATCACCTGATTCGAGAACGCCTCGGCGATGACCTGATGCGCCACCCGCATGACGCTACGGTACTGGTCGGTCTCCCGCGGGAGCTTGGCCTCGAGCCAGCCGACGGAGAGCATCTCGGCCGACTCCAGCCGGTCGACGTACTTGTCGCTGATGGCATCGGTGAGCCGGAGGTACTCGTTGTGCGTGAGTCCGTCCGCGTGGTTCCACCGGTCCGAGACGTTGATCCCGATGCGCTGCGGATCCCGCTCCTCGATCAGGCGAGCCAGATTCACGTACTGTGAATCGTTGTGGGTGCGGTACAGATCGAAGGTGCCCTGATAGTCCGCACGCCCCACGCTGATCCGCTCGACACCCCGGTCTCCGCCGAGGTCGTGGAACATGAGAATGGTCCGTCGGCGCGACGAATACGTCGTGATCGGAGCCATCGACCGGAACACCGGATCCGAGTTGTACTCGCGCGTGATCACGAGCCACATGTCGAAACCTTCACGACGCATGAGCTCCGGCAGGAGGTTGTCGAACCGATCGGCGAGGCGCTCGCGAATGAGCGGATCTTCCTGCCGATGCGTGAGGACCACGTTGCTCGGCTGCATTTGCTCGCTGCGCGGAAGCTGTGCCGATGCCGGGCTCACAAAGAGGGGCAGGGCTGCTGCCCCGAGAGCGAGCGTCATCAGCGAGGTGCGAAGTCGGATCATCTTCTTGGCCTTCGGTGGGTCAGTTAACGGATCAGGTACCACTGTGTCTGATACGGAAGGAAATACGCGTATCCGTCCGGTGTGAGGTAGGCGTCGTCTTCCATCGGAATTCGGACTTCGCCGCCACCGTACTCGGGAATGGCGGTGGTCGCGCTGAACTCGATCGAACGGTAC
>JBDGVS010000444.1:0-2760 GCA_039585535.1 Gemmatimonadota bacterium
GGGTGGCACGTTCTTGATGAGAAGAACTCCGGTACTGAGTTCTACGACGAGGGCGCGATCACCGGGACCGCATTCCGGTACGTGAACTCGGCCCCGATTCTGCTGACCGGGAACTACTTCCTTGGCCAGCGAGGGGCGATCCGTCCGTACATCGGTGCGGGTGCCGGTACGTACTACATCGAGAATCGCACAGAGGCGGGGATCATCGCGATCACCGACAGCAACTGGCATCTCGGTCTGCTGGGTGAGGCGGGTCTCTCGATTCCGCGTCCGGGTGGCACGAGTCTTACGCTCAGCGCTCGCTACAACTGGGGCCTCGAGACGAATGACATCGAGCGGAAGTACTGGACGTTCTCGCTGGGGTATAGCGTCGGGAACTAGTCGCGGCCGGGCGGTCGAAGGCCGCCAGGCAGCGGGCACAAAAAGCGGCCCCGGGTTCAATCCCGGGGCCGCTTTTTCATGCGCGGCGATCCTGGTTGACAGTTCGGCTCATGATGTCGTCAATTCGGCTCTATGGAAGATGAGCTTTCCGGGCTTTGGGTGCTGGAGGCACTTACCCGCCTTGGTGTAGATATCCCCTCGGTACGTAAGGCGGTACCCGAAGCGCTCGACGCTGTCCTGGGGAACCAGCAGGAAGTGCACCCGGACACGGTCAACGTCCTCCTCGGTGCCTGCGCCGAGAACGCCGGTGACCCCGACATCGGGCTCCACCTGGCCGAGGCCATGACCGAGGACATGCTGGGTTCCTTCGGATTCGTGCTCCTGAATGCTCCGACGGTGGGTCGACTGCTCGACCTGGCCGACCGCTACTACCCGCTCCTGTATCGGGGATGTGGGCTCACCGTGACGCGGCAGAACGGCGCCATCCGGATGACCTATCGAGCGCACCAGCCGACGTCGGTCTCCGCCCGTCACCTCGACGAGTGGACCCTCGGCTACTTCGTTCATCGTATTCGGGCGGCGGTCGGCCCTCAGTGGATGCCGGAGCGTGTGTCGATGCAGTACCCCCGGCCGGCTCGGGTGGGTGAGGTGAGGTCCTGGTTCGGGCCGAACGTGCGCTTCGGACGAGGAAGCGGAAGCTGGTTCGAGGTGCCCGCAGAGCTTGCGAACATCGCATACGACAAGGCGGATGACGGCTTGCTCGATCTGGTTGTCGGGGTGGCCGAGAGACGCCTCGAAGAGGTGCTGCTCCTGGGGACCTTCGTATCGCAGGCCCGAATGCACCTGACCGACCTGGTGCGAAGCGGCCGTGGCGGTGCCGACGTGCTGGCGCAGACGATGCTCATGTCGGTCAGCACACTGAAGCGTAGGCTGGCGGCAGAGGGGACGACGTTCAGGCAGCTCCATGACGAGGTGATCCTCGACTTCGCTCAGAGGTTGCTCTCAGAGACGGATCTGGGTGTGGGGACGATCGCTCGAAAGCTGGGCTACGCGGATGCGGCGTCGTTCGGACGCGCGTTTCGACGCATGTCGGGTGTCTCTCCGTCCGAATATCGAGTGCCTTAACTTCATCGGCGCGCTATCGCCTCTCCGAGGCGCGTAACCCCGATATCGAAGGAGTCTCTCGGTGAAGCCTGTTCTAGCCATAGCATCGCTCATGATCGTCGGGTCGGCCGTGCCTGCGAGCGCGCAGGACCAACTGCCCAGCTCGACGAACCCGGCAGAGCGAGTCGTATACCGCGGCGACATGACCGTCGAGAACCAGCAGGCGGCGCAGCTGATGTGCTACCAGTGGTCCTCGGAGCAGACCTCGTGGGATCCGGAGGCGGCGTACGCTGCTCTGGAGGCCGAGCACGGTTCCGCTCTGCAACAGTACAACTCGACCCGAGGGGCCGCTGTGGGCGGCGCCGCGCGCGGAGCGTTGGCCGGCCTGGCGATCGGAGCCATTGCGGGCGATGCCGGGACAGGCGCCGCGATTGGAGCGACCGCCGGTGGGCTGGCGGCGGGAGGGCGTGGACGGCGTGCACGAGCCGGTGCACAGGAGCAGTTCGAGGCCGCCGCGAACGACTTCCGGTCGAATTTTCAGTCGTGGGACCGTCACTGGACAGCGTGCATGATCGGCAACGGATATGGAGTGGGAGAATGAGGGTATCTCTGGGACTTTGCCTCGCAGTCACGACAGGGCTAGCGGCGTGCACTGCCGGTGGCGATGCGGGTTCGGCTGAGAATGCGGAGCGGGACCGACTAGAGTATGAGACGGATATCCCGGCTTCGATCATCACGCCCGACGAGATGGAGACATCGATCGGTACGCTTCGCTTCGACGATGGCTTCCCGGATGACGCGACGGTCCAAAGCGTCTACGACAACCTGGACCGTAATCGGGGTGTCGAGGCCTTCATGGTCGGCATGCCGTATGCGTCGATGGCTGCGATGGAGACGGCGATCCGAGGGTACGGACCGGCGAACGAGACGGTGCTGATCTTCGAAGAGCGGATGGACTCGCGCTCACTCTTCCTGACGCCGAACACCGAGTCGGTCTACATGATGATGTGGATGGAGCTCGGAGATGGCCCGATCGTGCTCGAGACCCCGCCGAACGTGCTGGGCATCATCGATGACGCCTGGTTCCACTATGTGACCGACTTCGGCAACGCCGGTCCGGATCGAGGCCAGGGCGGCAAATATCTGTTCCTTCCGCCGGGGTATGACGGGCCCATCCCGTCTGGGTACAACACCTTTCAGACGGAAACCTTCGGGCACTGGGTGATCTGGCGTGGATTCGTGGACGAAAACGGAGACCCGGCGCCGGCCGTCGCC
>JBDGVS010000445.1:0-2757 GCA_039585535.1 Gemmatimonadota bacterium
TGTCACGTCGGGAGTCTGCGAGACACCCTGGTGGAGACCACGGGCACGCGGCGGATCGCGCCGCGCCGTCTTCCCTTTGTGCGCGCTCTCCTCATTCGAATCGATGAGAACTTGCCCGAGATCGATCGTGCGATCGACAGCGCTTTGGACAACTGGAGCTTCGCTCGCCTCTCGGCAATCGATCGTGGGGTGCTCCGGATCGGGGCCGCGGAGCTCCTCTTCACTGAAGACGTGCCCCCGAAGGTCGCCATTCAGGAGGCGATTCGTCTCGCGGAAGCCTACGGGGGCAATGAGTCGCCCCGCTTCGTGAACGGCGTCCTCGACGCGCTCTTCAAGCGAGGGCTCGGGAGCGCCTAGCGCACCCGCTGCGTCGCCGAGTGCGCATCCTCGTCCTCAACTGGCTCGATCGGGAGAATCCACTCGCCGGCGGGGCCGAGGAACACCTCCATCAGACGTTCGGGCGGCTCGCGGCGCGCGGCCACGAAGTCACCGCGCTTGTTTCCGGATGGCACGAGGCTCCGGCGAGGGTGTCACTCGACGGGATCGACGTGCATCGGGCAGGGGGTCGGTACACGTTCTCGATTGCTGGGCCTCGGTACTTCCGCAGGCACCTCGCTGCGATTGACTTCGATGTGGTAGTGGAGGATCTGAACAAGATCCCGCTCTTCACGCCATTCTGGTGCGACCGCCCACGCCTTCTGCTCGCGCACCATCTCTTCGGAACGACCGCCTTCCAGGCGGCCCCCCTTCCGGTGGCTGCACTGACATGGCTGCTGGAGCGCCCGATCCCCGCGGTGTATCGGGGGACACCCACTGTCGCTGTGTCACAGAGCACCCGGGACGACCTGGTCGCCCGCGGACTTCGCGCCGAGGCGATCGACGTGGTCCCCAACGGCATCGATCTGGAACGGTACGTCCCGGACCCGTCCGTCTCCCGGGCGGTTCGACCCACGCTCCTCTTCCTCGGACGTCTCAAGCAGTACAAGAGGGTCGACCTCGTGATCGAAGCGGTCGCGCGTCTGGCCGCGTCAGGGTCCGATGTCGAACTCCTGGTGGCAGGCACGGGCGATCGGGCCGGGGAATTGCGCGGCCTCGCGGACCGCCTCGGCGTTTCCGATCGGGTCCGCTTTCTGGGATATGTCTCCGAAGAGGAGAAGGTCGAGGTCATGCGCTCGTCGTGGATTCATGTCCTGACCTCCCCCAAGGAGGGGTGGGGAATCACCAACCTCGAGGCCGGGGCGTGTGGCACGCCTACCATAGCGAGCGACTCGCCAGGCCTGCGCGAGTCCGTGTTGGACGGCGAGACCGGACTCCTCGTGCCCCACGAGGACGTTGATGCCCTCGCGGCGGCGATCACAGACCTCATCGGCGACCCTGAACGACGCGAATCCATGGGTCTCAGGGCTCGCTCTTTCGCCGAGGCGTTCACATGGGATGCGGCGGCAGACGCCCTCGAGGCCAGCCTGGAACGGGTGGTCGGCACTCTCGAGGATCGGTAGATTCAGGGTCCAGGACAGAGAAAGTTGCGAGTCATCCAAACGGGAGTTCTCACGTGCGCGTGACCATTACCGAGAGGCATTGCGAGGTACCGAAGAAGGTCCTCGAGAGGACGGAGACTCAGGTCGCCGGGCTGGCGAAGTTCGAGCAGCGAGCAAGCCACGCCGAGGTCATATACTCGGAAGAGAAGCGCTCGATGAAGATAGAGATCGTTGCCTTCATCGACGGAGCGCCCGAAGTGGCCGCTCGCGGAGAAGGAGGCGATTTTCGTAAGGCGCTCGACCAGGGCGTGGAGCGCATGCGCCGACAGCTCAGCGAGCAACGGGAGCGCCGACGCGATCACAAGGCGCCGCCCCTTTCGGAAGGCCTCGCCAGCGAGTGAGTGGGTCGAGGGGGATGGAGCGCTGAGCGGCAAGAGTATCTCCATTCGGGAGATCGTCGACGCGAAGCGCGAGACGTTGGCCCTCGAGCTCCTCAACGAAGGTGTCGGGATGGAGCGGCGGGCAGCCGATCCCGATGTTACGTCCCCAGGGCTCTGTCTCGCCGGATTTACGGCGCGGGTCCCGGAAGGCCGTATGTGGGTCTTCGGCGAGACCGAGATGACGTACCTCGCGACAATTTCGGTCGAAGAAGCGAGCGCTCGACTCGACGTTCTGTTCACCTTCGATGTTCCGGGGGTGTTCATCTCCAAGGGACAAGAGGTGCCGGAGTACTTTCTTGCAGCGGCGACCCGGAACGGTGTGCCGGTCCTGCGATCCGCGCGCAACACGAAAGACCTCTATCAGCTCATCAAGCCTTTCCTCGAGCTGTCTCTCGCACCGTCCACCACGCTGCACGGATCACTCGCCAGCGTGTATGGGGTCGGTCTGCTTTTCGTCGGGGAGAGCGGGGTAGGGAAGAGCGAATGCGTGCTCGACCTCGTCGAGCGAGGCCACCGCCTCGTCGCCGATGATCTCGTGATGGTCAGTAAGCAGGGCAACGACGTGCTGATCGGTCGGGGCCACGAGCTGCAGGGGCACCACATGGAGATCCGCGGCATCGGGATCATCGATATTTCGGCCCTTTTCGGAGTACGCGCGATTCGGTTGCAGAAGCGCATCGAAGTCGTGGTACGGCTCGAGCTATGGGATCATGAGCGCACGTACTCACGCACCGGACTGGAAGAGGACTCGCAGGAGATCCTGGGCGTTCAAATCCCTCGAGTCACGGTGCCGCTGAACCCTGGGAAGAACGTCACGGTCATCTCCGAGGTCGTGGCGA
>JBDGVS010000446.1:0-2739 GCA_039585535.1 Gemmatimonadota bacterium
CATGTTGCCACACTCCGCGAGAAGGCCCCGGGCAACCGCATTCGCCTCAGGCTCCAGTCCGAGCGCCGCCTCGACCGCCCCGAGAATCCTGGGTCCTCCGGGGTGGACGGCCCATGTCTCGATGTCTTCGATGTCCAACCCGTGCTGCGCCAGCCACGTGATAATCCACGGTCTCAGGTGCTCCGCAACGAGGTGCGGAACGCTCGCGGCCAGTGTCATCCGGAAGCCATGGTCGGCCACGCGCCACGTCATGGCATCGGCGGACCCGTCCATGAGTAGCGTGCCCGTCGCGGCGACCCGCCAATCGTCGTCGGACGAGGGGGTCCCACGGCCAACCAGGGCCGCAGCTCCGTCCGCAAAGAGCGCATTAGCGACGAGCATCTCGGGATCCCACCCGTAGGCGAAGTGGAGCGTACACAATTCGACGGCGCACAGGAGCGGCACCGCGGAGGGGTCACTCTCAACGAATGAGCGCGCGACCCGAAGTCCATTCAACGCCCCGTGACAGCCCATGAAGCCCACGTTCGTCCGCTCGACAGACTTAGGAAGCCCCAGTGTCTCGATCAGGACGGCATCCACGCCTGGGGAGACGAAGCCGGTGCAGGACACCGTGACCAGGTGCGTGATCTCGGAGGCTTCCGTGTCAGCCTGCTCCAGCGCGGAGCGAGCAGCTGTCAGCGCGAGTTCAGGTGCGCGAAGCTCGTACTCAGCCATGCGTGCCGCCGTGGTCGGGCCTCGATCGTGCTCGTCCACCGCTCTCGGATAGAAGCTCTGTCGGGCGTCGAGTTCACCCTCGGAACTTCGAAAGAGAACCGAGTGTCGAGTCTCGATGCCCGAACGGCGGTAGAGGGCGCGCAGCGTCCGGGCCTGCTTGTCGTCCAGACGGCAGAAACTCGCCTGAAGCTCCACCGCCTCGGCCTGCGTGGCACGGTGCTCGGGCAGCGCCGTCCCTATGCTCCCAAGATGGAGACTCATGGCCGCACCGGCAGCGACCCAGCAGCCACCAACGGGCCCGCCGCCGACGGATACCGCTCGAGCAGTCGCACCGAAGCCCGGACCAGCCCGGGCCGACGCAGCCCGCCGGACAGAAGTCGGCAGAAGCGCTGGGAGCGCGCCATCCTCCGGGACTGATCTCGGTGCCACTCCTGTGACACGGAATCCGTCCACGCATCCAGACCCCGCCTCACGAACGATGCGACGTCGAGACCGGAAGACAGGGCCCATCCCATGCCCTCTCCGGTAAACGGTTCGACGTAACCACCCGCATCTCCGACCCGGAACAGTCGGTGTTCCGCCAGCCGGCCATGCCGACGAGTCAGAGCCGGCGTCCCCTTCCAGCCGAGCTCCGGATCTCGTTCCAGAGCCGCTCCACCCGTTCGTGCGCCGACGATCCGGCGCACGGCCTCAGCCACGCCTACTTCGGCGAGCGTGGCACGATCGATTGCAGCGGCCACATTCAACCGGCCCGCCTCGTCTCGAACCAGGCCCACGTACCCGGTGGGGTCCACGATCATGTGGAGATCCCCAGGCAGGACGTCGGAGGGGGCGTCCTCGAACACTGCACCCGCGCCGACTCGGGAAACCGCTGATACGTCAGGGCGGTTCTCACCCAGCCCACCACCGAGGCCCGTTGCATCGACGACGACCCCGGCGTGCACGGTCTCGTCGTCTCCGTCTGTGCGACCCACTCGCGCAAGCTCAATAGTCCGATAACCGCTGGAGGCTGGGGCGGCCAGGAGAGTCGCCCTGGTACTCGTGCGAAGGGTAACTCCTTCGGTGAGAGCCTCCTCTACCAGCGCATGATCGAACGCAATGCGTGACAGCGCCACATTCCCCTGGAGCCGCAATCGGGCCGTCCGCCCTCCGTTGGCCACCGAGAAGTTCACCAGCCGCACCGCTCCCAGCCGTTCGGGTAGCGAGCCGAGGCCGGCGCGGTGCAGCGCCTGCAACCCGCCCGGACCCAGGCAGGCACCGCAGACTTTCCATCGAGGAAAGGAGGCACGGTCGATCAACAAGACCGAAGCACCTCGTCGCGCCGACTCCCGGGCGGCTATCGCCCCGGCTGGGCCGGCACCCACCACCACGACGTCGTAGGCCTTTTCGTTCATGCTGGCACCCAGCGGATGGCGATCCGTTGTGGCCACACACCCTCGATCGAGGCGTCGCCCAACCCGGCTTCTCGGCAGAGTCCGTGCACTTCAGAAACGGTGAACGCAGCCTTCACTGAGAGGAGCCCATCCGTCCGGGCGACAGAAGACGTCGTGAGTGTGTGCAAACCAACCCAGGCGAAGAAGTAGCCCAGTCTCGTTCTCTGTAGATCCTGAATCAGCAGCCGCGCACGAGTGGCCGCGCGCATGCTGCGGAGTAATCCGATCGCATCGCTGGAGTCGAGGTGGTGCAGGAACAGTGACGAGGTCACGACGTCGTACTGTTCAGAAAACTCCTCCGCGAGAACGTCCTTTTCGAAGAGATGGAGGCGCACCCCCACCGGTGCGTTTCTGTGAGCTTCTTCAAGCGCAACGGAACTCAGATCACACCCGTGAAGCTCGACGTCGACTCCGGCAGCGGCAGCTCTCGCGCCGACTGCGTGCAGGACATCCCCACCACCACACGCGACGTCCAGGACCCGAACCGGAGCCTCGCCCTCGCGTGTTTCGCAGAACGATCGAACCTCACGCCATACCCGCGCTGCCCCGAACGAAACGCGATTGATACGGCTCAGGGCATGGAGCGCATGGA
>JBDGVS010000447.1:0-2738 GCA_039585535.1 Gemmatimonadota bacterium
CTCGTAGTGCCGAAGGATGCTGAGGATCGAGTCGGCGAGTTCGCGTCCCACTCGGGCGAACGCCTCGGGTGAGGTGGCCGAACGTCCACCGAGTTCTACCGTGATCCCGACCTTACCGAGCTGCTTCATATACGCCATCGGACTGCCCGACGGGTTGAAGTTGGACATGATGCAGCCCCAGCCGGGACCCATCGCCGTGGCCAGCTCCACCGACTCCGGGCTCTCATCGACGAAGATGGCTTTGTCGAGAAAGGAGTGTGCGCCACCGGAGTGGATCGAGATTTCGAGGTCCGCGAGCGGCCCCATCTCTGCGGCGTGAGCCGCTGCGATCCGATCACTGAGGTACCCGTCGGCCCGACCCGGATAGATCCGGTTCATGTCGTAGGTGAAGGTGTCTCCCGGGTTGCCACGCTCGGCCGCGTTGAACGCCGGCACGTTGAGGACCGGGCAGAGCACCAGCGTACCCGAAAGCTGGGTCGGATCGACTTCTGCAAGCGCGATCTGACAGGCGAGCGGCCCCTCGGGCTCGTCGCCGTGGATCGCGCCGTTCACCCAGAAGCAGGGCCCTCCCTTCGCCCCGTTGACCACGACGACCGGAATCTCGACGGGAGTCCCACCGGCGAGCTCGGTTACAGGGATCGAGCCCCGGACTGCGGTCCCCGGCTCGGCAGTGGCGGTTCCTACGGTGATGGTACGGGCGGCAGTCATCTCAGATCCCCTTGAAGTCTTCGTATTCCTTCAACTGCTCTTCCGTGTAGACCTGCATGAACTCGATCTCGATCCCGCCGGCCTCCTCGTCCAGGAACGCCACCCACCCCTCGGGGTGCGGATGCGAGCCGTGCACCTGGCACGCCTGGCAGATCCGCAGCGTGGCGCCCTGGGACTGCGCGTGCGCGAGCGCGTCGTCGATGTTGTCGACCGTGTAGCAGATGTGGTGCAGCCCTTCGGCACCCCGCTCGTCGATCCACTTCGCGAAGCGACCATCCGGCACGGTCGACTCGCAGAGCTGATACTCGATCCCACCGAGGTAGAAGAGCGCAACTCAGTTCTTAGACTTGGGAAAGAACTCGATCGCGGTGTCGGCCGGTACGTGCAGGTAACGGGTGTAGGCATCGAGCGCCTTGGCCGCATCACGCACCGCGAAGGCCATGTGCTGGATCCCGCGGACGTTCGGATTATCTGATTTCAACGTGCTGATCCTCTATCTGTGCGTTTTGGTATCGGATTGGATTACGTAGCAGAACGTTCTGCGCGAATCGACTCGACCACCTTCGTCATGCGGGCGAGAGCCTCGTGGATACGGGGCACGGGCTGCGTCAGGGAAAGGCGCGCGAAGTCGTCGGTGTAGTCCCCGTAGATCTTGCCGGGGAAGATCATGACCTGCCCCTCGGCGAGGAGTCGCTCGCAAAACTCGGTCGCGGGCACTCCGGTCTCGGCGACCCGGGCGTAGACGTAGAAGGCGCCCTCCGGTCTCGCGTAAGGGATCCCCAGCGCGTCGAGTCCATCGCAGAGCACCTTCCTCCGCTCGTCGAAGGTCTGCCGTATCTCCTCGACACACTCCTGCGGGCCCGTCAGAGCGGCGAGCGCTCCGTACTGGCCCACGGCGGACGTCGAAATGGCGAAGGCATGGTGGATCTCGGCCAGAGCCGGCATCAGGTCCGGGGGACCCGCGAAGTAGCCCACGCGCCACCCGGTCATCGCATACGCTTTCGAGACTCCGGACAGGGTGATTGTCCGCTCCTGCATCCCGGGGAGCGCCGCGACCGGCTGGGCCCGATGGCCGTCGAATGTGATCCTCGCGTAGATCTCGTCGGAGACGACGATCAGGTCATGCTCCTTCGCGACCTCGCAGATCCGCGCCACCTCATCGGGCGGAATCACGGTGCCCGTCGGATTCCCCGGATTGATGAGGACCAGAACCTTGGAGCGCGGCGTGATGTGCGCACGCACCATATCTGCCGTGAGTGTGAAGTTCGTCTCCATCGACATACGGATCTCGACGAGCTTCGCTTCCGTGAGTTCAGCCGCCTGGAGGTACGGATTGTACCCGGGGCACGGAATGAGCAGCTCGTCCCCTGCATCGAGGAGTCCGAGCGCGATGATGAACATCGCCTGCTGCCCCCCAGGGGTGACGACGATGTTCTCCGGTGCGTAATCGGCGCCGCCGTTGGCGAGAATGTTGTCGGCGATCGCCTGGCGGAGTTCGGGAAGCCCCATCGGGTTCGTGTAGTGGGTTGCCCCGGAGGCCAGCGCCTCCTGCCCCGCACGGATGATGTGCTCCGGTGTGTCCAGGTCCGGATCCCCACGCCCCAGCTTGATCACGTCGGGCAGCCCGGACGCGAGCTCCATCATCCGGGTGACGATGTGCTTGTCCTTCAGCCGGACGCGCTGAGCCAGTCGATTCTTAGCGTTCGTCATGTGGACCTCAGAGCCCGTAGATCTCGGAGTACTTCGACGAGAGATGGTCGATGTAGAAAGACGGCTCGAGCCCCTGCCCGGTGGATCGCTGCAGGAGTTGATCGCGCGTATACCGGCGTCCGTGGCGATGGACATGCTCGGTCATCCACTCTCGGAGCGGCGCGTACTCGGCGTTCGCGAGGCCTCCGCTGACGCGCTCGTCCTTCTTCGCCTCGGCGAAGAGCTGCCCCGCCATCACGTTGCCGATCGTGTAGTTGCAGAAGGTGCCGACCTGGCCCGACGACCAGTGTACGTCCTGCAGCACACCGAGTCGGTCGTTC
>JBDGVS010000448.1:0-2719 GCA_039585535.1 Gemmatimonadota bacterium
TGTACAGGATCGTAAAGACGACGGAGACGATCGCGACGGCGACGCGCACCGCCTCGGACTCGTAGAAGTCGGCCAGCATGTCGGCCGGTGTGATGTAGCCGAACGCCTTCCCGACGGCCCAGATCCGAGGGCCGAGTACGTAAGTGATGGCACCGACCAGGACCGTCCACGTGCCGGCGGCCCAGAAGCCGATCCCGTGCGTGTAGAAGAAGCCTCCCGAGCCGAGGAAGGCGAACGCGGAGTGAAAGGTTGCGACGACAGTCAGGTAGAGAACGACGAAGCCGGCCTTCCGCCCGTAAAGGAGGAAGTCCTCCATGTCGACCGACATACGTCGATTGGCGACCACGCCCAGCACGATGGTGGCCAGCAGATAGACGAAGATCAGCCCCGTTGCGACGACCCATGCTTCCACGTCAGAGACCTCGTCTCAGGGCCCAGATCAACACGCCGATCAGCGCCATGTATACGACGAACAGCGCCGCGAAGAAGAACGGTACCCCCGCGACCCACATGTCCGGGCGATCGAGCAGCCGATGAGTCACGGGCGGCATGCACAGCAGGAAGATGACCAGGAAAGACACCGTCGCGATCCAGCCGTCGCGGGTGCGCGGCGTCAGATGGGACGCGGGCAATTCGGAAGACGCGCCGCTCTCGGGCGCTTGTTGATCGCTCATGGGCGGCGAAGATGCCGCTCCCCCGGCGGAGGCGCTAGCCGAACGATCTCTCGGACGTCCCGACGATGTCCTCCAGGGTGGACACCCAAAAGAGTCGCCCTCCGACATCTATGGCTCTACAGCATTGCACCCCAACGCTTTACGCAAATCCCTCCGATTCGGCACGTCCCCTGCTCTTCTTAGAGGCGAACGTCAACTGGAGGGAACGATGAGACGCAGTGCATACGGGACGCTGGCACTGGGGATGCTGCTGGGGATGGCGACTTCGGCCGACGCGCAGATGCGCCAGGGACCGGGCGGCGCACTCTTCGCGAATTTCGTCGTGGCCGACGCCGTAGGGCCGCTGGGATCGGTGGTGGACCAGGGCTACGGGATGGAGCTGGGTGCTGCCCTGCCCGTCGGCGCCGGCGGACACCTGCGACTCCGTGGTGACTTCGGCTTCTCGATCTACGGACTGGAGCGGATTCACTACTGCGGGTACGGCTGCCGGGTCTCGTCCACGCTGACGACCGCGAATTCGATCTTCTATGGCGGGATCGGCCCCGAGATCGTCTTCGGCTCGGGCGGGGTCCGCCCGTACGTGCACGGGAGCGTCGGCATGTCGTGGTTCGTGACGTCATCCTCCGTGGACGACAACGACGGGTACGGACCGTACCTCGAGACGACGAACTTCTCGGATACCGTGTTCTCGTGGAGGGTCGGGGGTGGCGTGCGGGTCGCGATGGGCGACGGCCCGGTCTTCCTCGACCTCGGCGTGACTCATCACGACAACCAGTTCGCGACCTACCTCACGCGAGGAGACATCGTGGACAACCCGGACGGCACGGTCAGCATGTATCCGAATCGCAGCGACGCGGACATGCTGAGCTTCAAGATGGGCGTGGCGATCGCGGTTCACTGAGAAGTGTGCGCACCGCCGTTCGATCGACTTTACCGTTCGCATTGCGGGGAAGCTCGGATGCGAGCCGCCAGAGCCGGGGCACCTTCGCGGACATGAGTCGTCCGCGGAGGTGCTCATCGGTTCGGTCGAGATCGAACTCGCCCTCCACGGGGACGACCAGCGCTCCGACCCGCTCACCCCAATCCGCGTCGGGGATGCCAACAACGCAGATGTCGGCGACCGTGGGGTCCAGCCGAACCGCCTCTTCGACCTCGACCGCGTCGATCGTGACCCCGCCCGAGACGATCCGGTCGATCCGTCTTCCCGTGATGTGGAGCGTGCCGTCGGAGTCGATCCGGCCGAGGTCTCCGGTCGCGTACCAACCGTCGTCGTCGCCGAGCGAGTCGCTGCCTGAGCCTACGTAGCCAAGCGCACGCGTCGGTCCTCGCGTCAGGACTTCCCCGGAGTCGTGTATGCGGACATCCACACCCGGCATGGGCCGTCCGACACCGCTCGATGCTTCACGGACCAGCGCCGGCGGCGAGGTCGCGATTTGCGATGTCATCTCGGTCGCGCCGTAGGTCAGGGCAATGGGCCATCCCCCGGAAGTCGCCCGTGCGACCAGCGTGGCCGGAGCGTGGGCACCCCCGATGAGGACACAACGGAGGCCGGCCGGGGCGGGCCCGGCACCCCAGGCGTCGAGTAAGCGCTGGAGCTGCGTGGGCACCAGAGAGATGTGGGTCGGAGTCGGCCCCGACCCTGCCTCCCCGAGCATCGTCGCGACCCGATCCGCGTCGACGCTACCGGGCGCGACCAGCGTCCCGCCGAGGAGAATCGACCGGACCATCAGCACGAGTCCACCGACGTGCGCTGGAGAGAGCGAAGCGAGCCAGACGTCACTCGAACCGAGCTCGAGTCGTTCGGCCGACGCGGCGGTGATCCCGCGCAGGTTCTCAAAAGAGAGTGCGACGCCGCGCGGTTGGCCCGAGGTACCCGACGTCCACAGAACCACCTGTGTGCCCTCCGGAAGTTCGGCTTCTGTGAGGGCGGCCGAAGCCGTCTCGCGCTCACCGACCGTGAGTCGATCGTTCAGCGGTGCCGGGACAGTCCCCGCGCGCCAGGTCGCGAGCAGCTCGACGATCGCCTCGACACCGGGCCGGACCAC
>JBDGVS010000449.1:0-2712 GCA_039585535.1 Gemmatimonadota bacterium
GAGGACGCCCGCACGAAGCTTTCGGAAGCACTACGCGGATATCGCGCCCGCGGGGAAGACGGATCTTCCGCCACCATCGCCATCCTGGCCGACCTCTCGGAGATCGAGTTCATGGAGGGCAATACCGAGCAGGCGATCGCGCTCTCGGAGGAGTGGGTCCCTCAGGCTCGTGCGCTGGCGGGCGTGGACAATGACCTGCTCATTCGCGCGCTCGACCGGCAGTTCCATCTGTCCTCAGCCACAGTCCAGGAACGCTCACGCGAGGCCATGGTGCACGAACGACTGGCGTTCGCGCGGGAGCTATACGGTGAGGCGACCCCGCCGGTGCAGCACGCGCTGGACGATCTGGTGGCGATCCTGACAGGCCGCGGGGCGTATCGCGCGGCGGAACCGGCGGCCAGAGATGCGGTCGCGGCCGCCACGGCGATGTTCGGTGAGGACAACCTGACCACGCTGATCGCAGTGGAGAAGCTGGGAGAGATCGAGGGTGCGCTGGGTCGAAGCGAAGACGCGCTCGCGCGGCAGCGTAGAGTTCTGGCTGGACGGCTGGCCGCGCAGGGGCCGGAAAACATCCTCATCCCGATCACTCGAATGCGCCTTGCGAAGCACCTTCGGGGCACTGGCCGGCTCGCCGAAGCGGAAGTCGAGATCGAACAGGCGATTCCACCGACCCGCGCCATGTTCGGGGACGAGAGTTCCTTTACGGCGCTCATGCTCGAGGAGCTCGGTCAGCTTCGGTTCGCCCAGGGTCGCCTGGACGAAGCGCGAACGATTCTCGAAGACGCCGGAGCTGCCTACGAAGCGCGCTACGAGCC
Organism: Gemmatimonadota bacterium; assembly: GCA_039585535.1. Lineage (GTDB taxonomy): Bacteria > Gemmatimonadota > Gemmatimonadetes > Longimicrobiales > Gaopeijiaceae > UBA2589. Next base: position 816 of record JBDGVS010000449.1, read on the forward strand.
CACGCATATCCGGCGCGTCGAGTGGGCGGTGACATGGACCGCACTCGAGATCGCCCAGGGGAATGCAGCCGAGGCGGAGCCGCGCCTCCTGGAGCTCACCGAACAGCTGGAACGAGCGGACGTGGACCTCTCGGAGCTGCGCGAGCGGGTCATCATGGCGCTCATCGAAGTTTACGAGCAGACGGGCCGCGCCTCGGACGCGGAGGGGTGGGAACGGCGGCTGGAGGCGGGCGGCTAGCTGGGAGTGCTCCGCCTCACGCGGGGGCGTCGGACACACCTACCGACCGACACGATCTCCCTGGTCCTGCGGTCGAGGCCCATCCTCGCCGGACTACCTCCCGCGCGCGCCCGCATCCGGGCTGCGCCGGTCCGGCGCACCCACCCGCTCACCCGTCGCCATGTCGATCCCGATCGAGTTGGCGGACCCTTGATTCCCTGCGAGCCGGATCCGGTGCCCCAGAGCCTCCAGGGCAGCAACAGTCTCGGCCGAGAAGCCCTCTCGCTCCATGCTGATCCGGTCGGGGAGCCACTGATGGTGGAAGCGCGGCGCGTTCACGGCTTCCTGTATGTCCATCTGGAAGTCGACCAGGTTCAGGATGAGCTGCAACGTCGTGTTGATGATCGTGCGTCCACCCGGAGTGCCGACGACAGCCACGAGGTCACCGTCCTTTGCCACGATGCTGGGCGACATGGACGAGAGCATCCGCTGCTCCGGACGGGCCAGATTCGGCTCGGTACCAATCAGGCCGTTGGCATTGGTTAGCCCCGGGCCGGCGTTGAAGTCACCCATCTCGTTGTTGAGCAGGAATCCAGCGCCCGGAACAACGATGCCTGAGCCGTAACCGGACTCGAGCGTGTACGTCACCGAAACCGCCATGCCATCGGCGTCCACCACCGAGTAGTGCGTTGTCTGTGGGCTCTCCGGTGGCATAGCCACGTCGGACGGATGTGAGATCGATGCCCGCTCCGGATCGATGCTCCTTCGGAGCCAGGTCGCGTAGTCCTTGCTCGTGAGCTTTTGCACCGGGACATCCGCGAAGTCCGCGTCGGCGATAAACTCTGCCCGGTCGCGGAACGCACGGCGCATCGCCTCCGCCACATGGTGCACGTACTGGGGAGAATTGTGCCCCATCGCGCGTAGGTCGTACGACTCGAGGATGTTGAGCATCGTCACGATGGCGACGCCGCCAGAACTCGGGGGTGGCATCGAGATGATGTCGTAGCCGCGGTAGCTCCCTGTCACGGGCGAGCGCTCGCGGGCTTCGTATCGGTCGAGATCCTCTTCGGTGATGAGCCCTCCACCCCGACGCATCTCTTCTGCGATCAGCCGGGCGGTCTCACCCCGGTAGAAGCCGTCACTGCGGTCGTTGCGGATGCGCTCGAGTGACCGGGCGAGGTCCGGCTGCCGCCAGGTATCGCCGGGCTGGTACGGTGTACCGTTCCTGGTCAGTGCCGCCACGGTGGCCGCGTAGCTACTGCCCCGCCCCTGAGCGAATCGACCCATGGAGCCTGCAAGCGCCTCGCTGAGCTCGAAGCCGTCGGCGGCGAGCTCTACGGCCGGGTCCACGAGGTCTTCCCATTCCGCACGGCCGTACAGCCGATGCGCCTTGTCGAAACCACCCACCGTGCCCGGAACACCAACCGCCATATGGCTGCGATGGTGCATCTCCGACGAGTACTCCCCGTTCTCGTCGAGCCACATGTCCGGGTGCGCCGACAACGGGGCCTTCTCCCGAAAGTCGACGGTGGTCGACTGCCCGTTCGGGAAGCGGATCACCATGAAGCCTCCACCACCGATGTTGCCCGCAGTCGGATGGGTCACCGCGAGCGCGAAGCCCGTCGCAATGGCCGCGTCTACCGCATTACCTCCGCGCGCCAGCACATCCGCGCCGACCTC
>JBDGVS010000450.1:0-2710 GCA_039585535.1 Gemmatimonadota bacterium
GAGCGAGAGCGTGAGCCCCTGCTCAGCCAGCGGATGATCATCCTTCTCACGGAAGAGCTGATCGCCGAGAGGGCGACTCTCGACTCGGAGCAGATGCAGGACCGCTCATCCGAAATCGCCGACGAGCAGGCACGACTCCGGGCCCGGATCGGGGAGCAGATCTTCAGCCGAGCCACGGGTGCGATGCAGGACCCCGAAGCCCATCTCGACTTCGAGGAAGGGGTGGCAGAGGTCTTCCTGGATGAGCTGGAGGCAGCGGCAGCGGAAGGACCGGTGATCGATCCTGAGACCGGCATCGCGTCGATCGCCAACGTCGACATCCCTGCACACGACCACGACTCCGACCCGATCGTTGCGATCAATCGGTCATTGCTCACGGTCTACAACTACATGTGGGACGCCGAGCGGATGTTGAGGGGCGAGCGGCTGGACCCCTCGCTCATGCCTCAGAATCTGGCCCTCGACGAGTTGCAGCGAGTACGCGATTCGGAACGGATCTTCGTGCGCGGACGGGTTGCCGTACGCCCGATCGACGTGCCAGCGGCGAGGGGCACAGGAGAGATCGACGATGCGGCTCCGATCGGCCGCACTCCGACGCCTTCGACCCGCGACGCCCCACGAATCGTGGCGGAGATCGAACGCCTGCTGGCAGGCTCCACGCTCCTGACGGGTCGTCTGGCGTCGATCGACATTTCTGGGCTGGCGCTCGACGTACTGGGTGAAGGGGATGCGTCCGAGACAGCGACCGCGGAGGCCAGCGCATATCTCTCTTCCGCAGCTGAGCACGCTCGAGAAGGCGACGCCGGCAGCGTAGAATCCGGGCTACGTGAGGCGTTACGACTCCTCCGTGCCGCCGAAGTCCGCACGGTGCCCACCTCCGCCCGACCCCCGACTTCGGCGGCAGCGTCTCGTTACCTGGCGAGTAACAGCGCGGCAGCAGCGTCGGCGGTCGTCGTAGAGGAGGACGGAGCAGACCGGGTGCCCTTCGTCTTCGCGACAGTTCAGTACGAATCCGGAGACTGGGACTCGGCACCGCTGGTGCCAACGAACCTGATCCACGCGCTCGCCCAGTACACCGAGCTTCCGGTCGCGCCCGAAGGCGTCGTCGTCGATCTCTCGAGTCCGGAAATCTTCGACCACCCGTTCCTCTACATCACCGGCCACCTCCCCGTCTTCTTCGGCGACGCGGAAGGCCGGAACCTCGTCGACTTCGTCGAACGGGGTGGCTTCGTATTCATCGACGACCACAACCACGACATCGACGGGGCGTTCAACCGCTCGATCACTACGGAGCTTGGACGACTCTTCGGCTCCGACGCCCTCGTCCCGCTCGATAACGACCATGAGCTCTACTCGTCGTTCTTCGTCTTCGACGACGGCCCGCCCATCACCGGACATGAGCTGAGCGGATGGGGTGACGGGCTCATCCACCGGGAGCTACAGCACATTGAAGTGGGGGGTCGAATCGGCGTCCTCTACTCGAACAAGGACTACTCCTCGGAGTGGAGCTACCACGCCGAGAACAAGCGCTTTCTGGCGATCGACAACACCCGCTTCGGTGTGAACATCCTGGTCTACGCACTCACGCGATGACCGGAACTGTCCTTCGATCGGCGCTCGCCGTCGCGCTGGGTCTTCTCTGGCTCGTTGGCCCGCTGGCCTCCCCCGACGTATCCACCGCGCTCGGCGTGGAGTCATCGACCACGCCGGAGGATCTGGCGGAGGCGCTGGTTCAGGCGGCAGAGACAGGGGTTCGCATTTTGTACGCGGACTCAGTGCCTCCCTCTGCCGCCGTGTCCGCGCTCCTCGCGGGCGAAGCCCGCCGCACGCTCGACTCCTCTGCCACCGGGGCCGACTCCGGTCCCGGTCGAGTAACGCTGACTGTCCCCGGAAGCGCGCCACGGATCGAGTTGACCACGCGAGCCGACCTCGTGGCCGAACGCCGTGCCTCGCTCGACCTCGTCGTCCGTGGAGCGCCATCGACCGACGCGGTCGTGGTACTCTCCGAGGGCAGCGGTCTGGAGGACACGATTCACGTCACCCTCGATCCGTCGGGCACGGCGCGTACCTCGATCGGGATCGAACCCCACCGTGCCGGCGCGGCCGAATGGACGGCCCGGATGGACGGAGCAGTCGCTACGGCGAGGGCGTGGGTTCGCCCCGCGTCGACCGTACGCGCCCTCGTGCTGACAGGCCCGCCCGGTAACGAGTCGCGTCAGCTCGTCCGGTCACTGGAAGCGGCTGGAGTCGACGTCGCGCTTCGTCAGGATCTCGGTCGAGCACTCACCGTCGAGAGCGCCGGGGTGAGCATGCCCGAGGACCTCGTCGACCTGGAGCCCTTCGATGTCGTGGTGGTCATCGAACCGGTCGCGGCGCCGATGGAGCTGCTGCTGAGATGGGTCGTCGAGCGAGGAGGAGGGCTCCTCCGACTGGCGGCCCCTGCAGTAGACCCCGAGTCGATCTCCCGGATCGAGTGGCCGGGCCCTGCCGAAGTGCTTCCCCTGCCCGCCGCCGACATACAGACGCGGGCCCGGAGAGTCGTCGCACCACCTGGAGGTATCGGCGTCCCGGTGGCCCGACGTGAATCGGACGGTGCAGACGGCGCGGTCTACGCACGCGCCGACTGGCTGGGACGAGGTCGTGTCTACACATCGGGCCTGCAGAGCTGGCCGTGGGTGATGGAAGTCGGGGCCGGGGCCGCGCACCGCAG
>JBDGVS010000451.1:0-2708 GCA_039585535.1 Gemmatimonadota bacterium
CTGCCTCGCTTTTCCGCCCTGAAGAAGGGGTCGGAACGTTTCAGCATACCCCAGGGTGGGCACGGCCATTTTGAATCGGTGAGTGGAACCGCCTCCTTTCGAATGGGTGTAATCCCCTCCTGGAAAGCAAGGTTCATCTGTCCGACTAGCGACACATCGATGCACGCGTCATCCTTCGAGACAGCATCTCGGGCCGACGCGTCGGTTGGCCCCGGTTCGCCATGCGGAAGGAGTTTCGATGCCGATTTTTCCGAGCGCTTCACAAGGGCCGACTCCCCCCCCTTCACTTCGCTCTCTGTTTCGCTCTCGCTTTCGCCTGGCCACGCTGTGCTGGCTGCTCGCCGGGTTGGCGGCGGTCTCGGTCTGGACGGCTTGTACGGGAACGTCCTCCTCAGTGAAGAGCGCCAAGGCCGCTCGTGAAGTGACGAGCGACGGCCTCGAACTCGTCCGATCGACGCCCCGAACCCGCCTCTGGGTCCGACCCGACCACCATATCGGGCGCTACGACGACATCCTGATCGCAGGGATCGGCTTCGCTTACGGCTCCGACCAGGACCGGCTCGAACAAGATCAGGAGGCGGAACTCGGCGAGATGCTGGAGGCGGCCATCGTCGGGATCACCGAGGCGGGCCCCGTCGGCCTGACGGAAGCCCCCGGGCCCTGCGTCGTGTCGATCCAGCTCGGCCTGAAAGACATCCTGCTCCACATCGCCGAGACTTCGGGCTCCTCCGTTTCCTACGTCTCCTCCTTCGGCTCCGCGACCATGGTCGTCGAGTTCCGAGATTCGACGACCGAGGTTCCCCTACTCCGCTATGCGGCCAATCGCGGCCTCGGGGGCGGGGCCGGCACCGGACAGGGCGGCGCCAATATGGGTCTACTCGGCCGCGCACTCGCGGAGATGGTCACCGACATGACCACCGAACTCCAGACGATCGTGCCCGATACCACCGTACGCCCCGAAACGGAGTGCAACGATGGCATCTACAAGCTGACGGGGCGAGGTTAGGCCCAGGGCTCGGACCGTCTCGTTCACTTCATCGCGCTCGCCGAGTCAGTCTCCCGCCTCAAACGGGATCGAGCACCACGACGGGGATCGTGCGATCGCCCGCGGTCTCCTGGTACTGGGTATAGGGCGGGTAGATCACCGCCATTTCGTCCCAGAGGCGCGTGCGCTCCTCACCTTCGGCGATTCGTGCTCGCGCGGAAATCGCCTTCTCTCCGACTAACAACTCGCAAGCGGGGTCGGCTTCCAGGTTCAGGAACCAGATCGGATGGTTCGGAAGCCCGCCCTTCGAGGCGATCACCACCAGGCTATCGCCGGATTTTCCGTAGATCAGGGGCAGCGCGCGGCTTTCCCCGGTCTTGCGACCTTTCGTCGTCAAGAGGAGCGTCGGCAGGATTCCCGGCCCTCCCAGATGCGACGAATCCCACATGTGGGCCTTCGCGGGATCGGTCCGGTAGAGCTCGATGTGTTCCGCGATCCACGGAATTGTGCTGAAGTCGGCCATTGATGCGATTTCCTTTCGTCGTCCCGGCTTCCCGGGCGACAGAGAGATTGGTCAGTGGGATTGCTCAGTCACGTTTCTCGGTCACGTGGAGAGACGAGCCGAAGGGTGTCGCTTTGACCCGAAGAATTCCAGCCCCTCTGGAGAATCTCCCCGCTACCGGGTCCCCAACGCGACCTTCGATCTCGAACCCGAGTCAGACGCGGATGGAGATGCCCGCAGAGCGGTTCGATCGCTCCGCATCGAAGCATGTGACCCGCCCGTCGCTACTCTTCGCGTCCCCATCCCACCCTGTCCCATCACAGCGGAGCCCCGAGCATGTCGGCCCCGGATCACGAACTGGATTCGCTCCCCATCGTCGACCTCTCCGAGCCGACGCTCTGGCAGGATCCCGCTGCCGCGCTCGCCGCCGCGCGCGAAGCCGCGCCAGTCGCGCGGACGACGCGGGGCGAAAGGGTCGTCCTTCGCTACGCAGACACCGAGCGTCTCCTCGCCGACCCACGAATGCGCACAGTCGGAGCACGACTCCTCGAGGGCATCGGCATCCACGATGGCCCGCTCGCCGATTGGTGGCGCCTCGTCATGTTCAATACGAATCCGCCCGAACACGGTCGCCTGCGAGGCCTGGTGAGCCGCGCTTTCACTCCGCGTCGAACCGAAGCCCTGCGTCCGCGCATTCGAAAGCTCGCCCGGGACATGCTCGATCCCCTGCTCGACGCGGGGGAGATCGACTTCGAAGCGGGCCTCGCGGATCCTCTTCCCATCCGCGTCACCTGCGAATTGTTGGGCATCCCCGAAAGCGAACAGACCGCGGTCGCCGGCTGGACATCGGAACTCGGAAAGGTTTTCACGACGAGACTCTCCGATGCTCAGCGACAGCGCAGCGAGGACGCCATCTCGAATCTGTCCGGCCTCCTGCGCAAACTCTTCGAATCCCGACGCGTGAATCCACGAGACGATGTGCTCAGCGCACTCGCAGCCGCCCGGGACGCAAACGACCGACTGTCGGAAGATGAATGCGAGGCGATGGCCATCAACCTGCTCTTCGCCGGTCACGACACGACCCGTGGCCTGCTCTCGATCGGTCTCGCGGCGCTCTTTCGATTTCCCGAGGCCCTCGCCCGGGTGCGTGCCGCGCCGAGCTTGATTCCCCGGACCGTCGAAGAAATTCTACGCTTCGAACCGCCGGTTCTCGGAAGCCTG
>JBDGVS010000452.1:0-2703 GCA_039585535.1 Gemmatimonadota bacterium
TGGAGGTCATCGCGACCGAAGCCGAGACCGCACGGTTCATGGCAGATGCTCCGAACGGATGGCGGGTCGTCGCGGAGCATCGGGACCGACCGATACGTATGCGCCATCGCATTCCACAGCACTGGGTCGACACGACCCCCTTCACGAGTCGCGTGCTCCGGGATGAGGCGTTCACGCTGCAGCTCGGCATCGTAGCGGGTGAAGCCCCGCTCGAGAATCTACGCGTGGAATTCGAGGGCTTTCCCGACGAATGGGTCAGGCTGTGGACGTGTTTCAACTGCGAGGGAGTCGACGAGCAGGGCACGCGCTTCCTCAAGACCCTGTCCACCGACGCGGGAGAGGTGCAGGCGCTGTGGCTCGGCATCCGTGTGCCTGAATCAACCCCAGCCGGAAATGTTCTCGGCCGGATCAGGGTGACTTCCGCGAACCGTGGAAGCCAGGCCGTCGACGTGGCACTCGAGGTTCAAGATGCGCACGCTCGGAATGGAGGCGCCGACGAGCCCGATCTCATGACGCGTCTCGCCTGGCTCGACTCCGAGGCCGGCACCGATCCGGACTTCATCATCGACCCGTTCACGCCGGTCGAAGTCGATGGTCGAGCCCTCTCGATTCTGGGACGTCGTGTCGTGCTCGGCGATGACGGCCTGCCGGATGAAATCGAGAGCTACTACTCGCAGGGGGTCACGGAGATATCCAGCGAGAGCGCTCCGATTCTCGCAGGCCCCATGGACTTCGACGTCCCATCTTCCGGGGAGTCCCGCCGCTTCACCTCTGAGGCGTACTCCGTCCGCCAGGTCACGCCCGGACGGGCCGAATGGGCTGCGCGCAGCGCCGCAAACGGCGTCACCCTGTTCGTCGAAGGTGCCCTGGAGTACGACGGAATGCTGAACTATCGGGTGAGTATCACATCGGATACGGACGTGTCCGTGGATGACGTGGCACTCCCGGTGCACTTCGCCCCGGGAGCTGCGGAATACATGCTCGGACTGGGTCGCACGGGTGGCGTGCGTCCGGCGACGATCGACTGGCAGTGGGCTGTCGAGAACCACCAGGAAGGCGTGTGGCTCGGCGACACGAATCGTGGCCTTCAGTACGTCCTGCGCGACGACGACTACGTGCGCCCGCTGAACACCAACTTCTACCGGAACCAGCCGCTACGGATGCCCGAGTCGTGGTTCAACGACGGCCGGGGCGGAATCCGGATCGGCGAGGACGAGAGCGGTGCGGTCGTGGCTCGCAACTACTCGGGCCCGCGCACGCTGGTAGCTGGCGACACGCTGCGTTTCAACGTCCGCTTCCTGATCACACCCTTCAAGCCGATCGACACCGCCGAGCACTTCGAGACCCGCTTCGTGCACCAATACGTGCCGGTCGACTCGGTCCGCGAGTGGGGGGGGACCGTGGTGAACATCCACCACGCGAACGAGATCAACCCCTACATCAACTACCCCTTCTTCGCTCTCGACGAGCAGGCCGCGTACATCGAAGAGGCGCATGCGAAGGGGATCAAGGTCAAGCTGTACTACACGATTCGGGAGCTGACCTATCGGGCGCACGAACTCTTCGCTCTCCGGAGTCTGGGCGACGAGATCCTCAACGACGGCGAGGGCGGCGGGCACTCCTGGATGCAGGAGCACCTCGAGGCCGATTACCACTCCGCCTGGCACGCATGGCGGGTCGACGACGCCGCCATGCTCAACAAGGGCACGTCCCGCTGGACGAACTACTACATCTCCGGCCTCGAATGGCTCGCGGAGAATCAGCACATCGACGGACTGTACCTCGACGACATCGCGTTCAGTCGGACGACCGTGAAGCGGCTGGTGAGCGTGCTGCACGAGCATCGCGACGAGGTGGTGATCGACCTTCACTCTGCCAACCAGTTCAACGAACGCGACGGCTTCATCAACAGTTCGATGCTGTATATGGAGCACTTCCCGTTCATCTCCCGTCTCTGGTTCGGCGAGTACTTCGACTACGACCAGGGTCCGGAGTACTGGATGACAGAGGTGGCCGGGATTCCATTCGGCCTCATGGGTGAGATGCTGCAGGATGGGGGGCATCCGTACCGCGGGCTTCTGTACGGCATGACCGCCCGCAAATACGGGAATGTGGATCCGAGGCCGGTCTGGGCGATGATGAACGACTTCGGGATCTCCGAAAGCGAGATGCACGGTTACTGGACCGACGACGCTCCGGTCTCCACGGGACGAGACGACATCCTGGCCACCGCGTATCTGCGTCCAGGACAAACGCTCATCGCGTTGGCCTCGTGGTCGGATGCGGACGAAGTGATCGATCTGTCCGTGGATCTTGCAGCGTTGGGGCTGCCGTCCGACGCATCGGCTCACGCGCCCGAGGTCGCGGGACTCCAGGAGGCCGGCGAGGTAGACCTGGGCATGCTACGTGTGCCGGCGGGTCAGGGGCTGTGGGTCGTCGTGGGCGGGTAGAAGCGCCCGCGCTGCGGCCCGACACCCCATCCAGGCACCCGGCCCGTTGCTCTTCGCAGAGCAAGCGGGGATGTTCATCTTTGCGCCACGATAGACCGCCACACATTTATGCACGCAATCCGCACCACATTGATCGTTTCGACGCTGGTGACCTCCGTCGCCATGGGCGCCTGTGCAGGTGGAGCGGGAACCGGCTCCACTTCCTCCGAGTCCGGCCCCGGCACGACCGGCGGCGCCGATCTCGAACGACTGG
>JBDGVS010000453.1:0-2697 GCA_039585535.1 Gemmatimonadota bacterium
CATCGACGTTCCCGTCGAGTACGTCCGGCTTCTATTCCAGCAAATGACGGCAGAGACGCACGCGCTGAGCACTGATCCGCGCTGGTACAACACGGTGCGCACCAACTGCACGAGTTCACTGATCTCCTATGTGAACCAGGCAGAGCCCGGCGCGATCCCGCGCCATTACAGCTCTGTCCTGACGGGTCGGGCCGACGATCACCTCGCGAACCTGGGATACCTCGACGTCGAATCGGCGCAGCCCATCACCAGGGAGTGGCTCGACGCGAACGCACTTCGCTGACGCCGTCTCAACACCCCGGGTAGATGCACAGCCAACCGGTAGCGATCAAGAGCCCGACACCCACGGTGGTGATCCAGTCGAAGTCGCGCTGCTCCACGCCGGCGATGTCGGCGAACGCGACCTGAGCCAGGGTCGAATCGGGAGCGGTCAGGACCACAGCGTCTCCCAAGAGAACCGCGGAGACGTAGCGGACCCGAGTCGAATCAACGGTCAATCGCACATCCGCTGTGGCTTCCGGCCCGAGCGAGACAGGCTGCCATCGATAGCAGCCGGCTGCGGAGAGCAAGGCAAGAAGAAGACCCACGGCCAGAGCTCGGCTACGACCGGGGAGGCAGGCCACTAGTCGGGGCGCAGGGCGTCGACCAGCTCGATCTGGGTCGCTCGACGGGCCGGCAACAGACACGCCAGCAGTCCGGAGAGGGCCATCGTTACCACGATCGCACCGTACACCACCGGGTCCGAGGGTTCGACGTCGAAGAAGACGACCGACAGCGGTCGGGCCATTGCTGCTCCCATCGCCAATCCGATCGCAGCGCCCAGCCCGAGCTGACTCATCCCCTTCTTGAGCACGAGCCCGAACACCGTTCGAGCGCCCGCGCCCATCGCCATGCGAATCCCCATTTCCTGCTTTCTGCGGCTTACGGAGAAGGCCATGACCCCGTAGAGCCCCACAGCCGCCAGGAACAACGCAGCGAATCCGAAGATCGTGAAGAGTGAGCCGAAAATCGTGAAGATCCACGTTGCGGTCTGCACCGACTCATCCATCGTCCTCAACCAGTAGAGAGGGAGGCCCGGATCAACACGCTGTGCGGCTGCCACCGCGGTGTTGGCGAACGCACCCGGTTCGCCTCGCGTCAGGACGGCAACGCTCATGAAGCGGGAGGTGGCGTCCTGAGCCAGAGGGACGAAGAACTGGTCCTCGATACCACCCGTGCCGGTAATCCCGTTGCCTCCGACAAAGACATCGGGGATCACGCCGACGATCGTGAGCCAGGGGCCCTCTGCCCCTCGCCGGAACCGCTCCCCGATTGGAGATTCACCTCCGAAGTGCCGTGTCGAAAAGCTCTCGTTCACGACGGTGACAGCCACCGCGCCCTCGCGATCGGCGTCCGAAAACAGGCGACCATCGCTCGGCGTCACACCCAGCACCTCGAGGTACCCCGGCGAAATGATATTGACGTTAGAGAACGGCTGATCGCGTACCTCGGCATACGCCACCCCGTCGAGGGCGATCCTCCCGCCACCCGAGCCCAGAGCGGGGAGCGTCAGAGCCAGGCCCGCAGCCGCTACCTCCGGCTCGGAGCGCAACTCGTCGAGCAGACGATCGAAGAAGGCGAGCCGACTGTCACCATCGGGATAATCGGCTTCGAAGAGGCCGAGTCTGGCGGTGAAGACCTGCTCACCCTCGAAGCCCATATCGAAGCGACTCACGTTGACGACGCTCTTGATCATCATCCCCGCAGCAACCAGCAACGCACACGACAGCGCGATCTCCCCGACCACCAGGAAGCCACTGAAGCGACCCATGCGGAAGCTCGATGACCCTCGGCCCTCGTCCTGAAGGATTTCGTGGATCTTCGCACCAGAGGCTCGAACCGCGGGAACCGTTCCGGCGGCGACGCTGGCGAACGCCGTGATGAGGAAGGTGAACAGGAGCGCCGGCGCATCGAGTCGAATGTCGATCCAGTACGGCTTCTGGACATCGAGAATCGCGGCGTTGAACGCCTCGACTCCGATCCAGGCCAACGCGACACCACCAAGCCCTCCGACGGTAGCCAGAAGGGCGGCCTCGAGCATGAGCTGGCGAATCAATCGCGCACGATCTGCTCCGAGAGCAGAGCGAATCGCGACTTCCCGCGAGCGGACGGCGGCCCGAGCCAGGAGCAGATTCGCGACGTTGAAGCACGCGATAAGCAGGACGCCGAAGACCGCCACGAGCATCAACCAGAGCACGGCTACGATCTCCGGGGGCATCATCGAGTCCTCGTAGGTTTGCACCCACACGCCTACGCCCTCGTTCGTCTCCGGATACTCTGCGGCAATCCTCTGGGCGATACCCTGCATCTGGACGTCTGCCTGCTCGATCGTGACGCCCTCGAGAAGCCGGCCCACGACCTGCACCCGACTGTCCCCTCGCTCCGCCTCCAACGGGTTGACCCCGAGAGGGAGCCAGATGTCCTGCTCGAAGGGGAAGTGAAAGCCCTCGGGCATCACCCCGACGATCGTGGCCCGCACGGAATTCACCCGCACGCTTCGCCCCACTACGTCCGCGGCGCCCGCGTAGCGATTCTGCCAGATGTCGTAGCCGATAACCACGACACTCTCACTGGTCCCGGCATCCTCCTCGGGCTCGAAGCCTCGGCCGAGAATGGGCACCCCGTCTACCTGATCGAAAAGGTTCGAGGAAACGAACG
>JBDGVS010000454.1:0-2696 GCA_039585535.1 Gemmatimonadota bacterium
CGGTCATCATGACGGCGCCGTCGATCGCGACCGGCTCGCGAACCCGCTCCCACGCCTCGACCACAATCAGCCCGGACACGAGCATGAGGGCCGCCCCGTTGGCCAGCGCTGCAAGGATCTCCAGCCGAGCGTATCCGTACGTCCGACGGCTGCTCGGTGGCCGACTCGCGAGACGAATCGCAAAGATAGAGAGCCCGAGCGCAGCCACGTCCGAAAACATGTGCCCGGCATCGGCAAGTAGAGCAAGGGAGTTCGAAAGGACCCCACCCACGACCTCGGCCACCATGAAGACGGCGGTGAGCGCGAGAACGCCCACCATTCGGCGACCGATGTCCACACGGTCACCGCCGTGCGGGTGAGCGCCGTCTTCGTGGTGGTGGTGCAGGTGGCCCAGGCCCATCGATACTCCGAAACGCATCAGGATCGCGCTGCTGAACTATATTCGACGCGCCCTCCGACGCCATCAGCGATCGCTTCATGAACACAGAATCGAACCCGCTCCTCCGCTCTGACGAACGAATCCCGTTTCACCTCATCGAGGCCCGACACGTCGGCCCGGGTGTGGAGACGGCGCTAGCCGATGCCCGATCGGAGGTCGACATGATCTCCTCCGACGCCTCGGAGCCGACTTGGGACAACACGATCGGGAAGATCGATGCGGCACTCGAGCGGCTCTCAGAGGTCGTCAGCCCCGTCGGGCACCTCGTGTCCGTCGCCGAGACGCCCGAGCTTCGTGACGCCTATAACGCGGTTCTGCCCGAGATCTCGACCTTCTGGTCGAGCATTCCGCTGAACGAGGCGCTCTTCGCTCGCATCAAGGCGTACGCGTCGACTGCCGAGGCAGCTGCCCTGACGGGCATTCGCCAGCGCCATCTGGACAAGACGGTGCGGGACTTCGAACGAGCTGGTGCCGATCTTCCGAAGGAGTCCAAGGAGCACCTCCAGGCTCTTCAGGTTGAGCTGGCCCAGCTCCAGCAACGGTTCAGCGAGAACGTCCTCGACGCCACGGCGGCGTACGAGTTACTCGTGACCATCGAGGATCGCCTGAGCGGCGTGCCGGACGCCGCAAGACGTCGGCTCCACGCAGCGGCCGTCGAAAAGGGATTCGACGGTTGGCTCCTGACGCTGGACTACCCTTCGGTCGAACCGATCCTGAAGTACTGCGAGGATCGCGAACTACGCCATGAGATCCTCGAGGCGTACACGACCCGATGCCGGGACGGCGAGTACGACAATCGGGGCCTGATGGCCCGCATCCTCCGGATGCGCGACGAGATCGCGACCATCCTCGGGTATGAGACGTTTCCCGACTACAACCTCGCCGACCGCATGGCGGGAACCGGTGCCCGCGCGATGGCGTTCGAAGCCGACCTGCTCGAACGCACCCGGCCGTACTGGTCTCGCGACACCGATGAGCTTCGCGCCCACGCACGAACGCTCGGCATCGACGAGCTTCGACCCTGGGACGTCTCGTTCGTCATGGAGCGCCTCCGCAAGACTCGATACGAGATCGATGACGAGGCGATGCGGCCGTACTTCCCGCTCACACAGGTGCTGGCCGGCATGTACGAGATCGTGCGGCGCACCTTCGGCTTCCGGATCGAAGAGCGCACAATCGAAGAGGTCTGGCACGAGGACGTCGGCTACTACGAGATCTTCGACGAAAGCGACGTCCTCGTAGGTTCGTTCTATACCGACTGGTTTCCCCGCAAGGAGAAGCGGCAGGGCGCCTGGATGAACAACTTCGTGACGGGCGGGCCAACGGACGACGGCTTTCGTCCGCATGTGGGGGTGATGTGCGGCAACTTCACACCACCCGAGGGTGATGCGGACGCCCTCCTGACCCACCGCGAAGTCCAGACGACCTTCCACGAGTTCGGCCATCTTCTGCATCATTGCACGTCACGCGTGGAGATCGCTTCGAGAGCCGGCATCCATGTGGCGTGGGACTGGGTCGAACTCCCCAGCCAGCTGATGGAGAACTGGACCTGGGAGCGTGAGGCGCTCGATCTGTTCGCCAGGCATCACGAATCCGGAGAGCCGTTCCCGCAGGAACTCTTCGAGCGGATGATCGCCGCGAGGCGCTTCATGGGTGGTTGGGCTCAGATGCGTCAGCTGTCCCTCGGAACGGTTGATCTGGCTCTGCATGAGGAGCTGGCACCCCGGCTACGGGCGGAAGCAGGAGAGGAGCCAGACGAAGCGGTCGACCAGCGCCAAGGAGGGGAAACGATGGAGTTCGGTCGAGTCCGCTTCGCCGACTTCTCGCCGGATCCAGGATTTGCCGACCTGCACATCCTGACGTCCTTTACACATCTGTTCGCCGGCGGGTACGCCGCGGGGTACTACAGCTACCTGTGGTCTGAGGTGCTCGATGCCGATGTGTTCACTCGATTCAAGCGCGAGGGGATCTTCAACCGGGAGACAGGGCGCGCGTATGTGGACACGATCCTGTCTCGTGGGGCTTCCGCCGATCCCGACGACCTCTTCCGAGAGTTCATGGGGCGCGAACCGGACGCCGAGGCACTCCTCGAGCGCAACCTCGGCGCATTGGCCGGCGTATGATTTTGCAGAAGGCCCGAATCCAAGGAGGTAATGCGATGAAGCCGAAGCGTGTCCACTCGATGGTGCTTGCTATCACCGCGACTCTCACTCTTGGAGCCTGCGACGAGGTTCCGCTGGCCTGGGGTGATGCGAAC
>JBDGVS010000455.1:0-2675 GCA_039585535.1 Gemmatimonadota bacterium
CGCTGGTCGGGGGGGGGCTGGGGCTTCTCGTCCAGATCCCCTTCCTCATCCGGCATGTTCGGGGGATGCGTCTGTCGTGTGGACGAGGGGTCGCCGGGGTACCGGAGGCGATCAAGAACTTCGTGCCGGTGGTCGCCGCTCGGGGCGTGGTCAATCTCAGCGGGTGGATCGACATGTTCCTGGCCGGTCGGATCATGCCGGGGGCCGTCGCGGTGATGGGATACTCCCAGACCTTCTCTAACCTGCCGACCGCCCTCTTCGGCACGGGTGTCGCGGCCGCAGAGCTCCCCGAGTTGTCGAGGATGCGTAACGAGGATGTACGCCTGCTCGCTGGCCGGGTTCAGCTGTCACTCGAGCGAGCACTCTGGTTCCTGATTCCCTCTGCCGTCGGGTATCTCGCGCTCGGAGACGTGGTCGTCGGCGCCCTTTATCAGACGGGCCGCTTCGATGAGATCGACACGCTGGTGACGTGGGCCGTGCTCTCTGCCTATTCACTCGGCCTGCCGGCCTCCGCGAGTTCGCGAGTACTCTCGTCGGCCTTCTACGGGCTGCGTGATACGCGGACACCGGCACGCATGGCGTACGTTCGGGTCGGATTCGCCGTGGCGGTTGGGGTGTCGCTCATGATTCCGGCCGACCGGTTGGGCTTCAGTACGCTGCGTTTGGGCGCCGCCGGTCTCGCGCTGGGATCGACGACCGGCGCATGGATCGAGTACGTCCTGCTCCGACGAGCGCTCACCAGAAAGATCGGAGCGCATGGCGTGCCGACCCGAACCGTCCTGGATCTGATTGGCGCGGCGGCCATGGCTGGCCTCGTCGGTGTGTTGCTGCAGGTCTCACTGCCTGCGGCGCATCCCGTGATCACGGCGCTCGAGACGCTGATTCCATTCGGGGTCGTCTACCTCGGGGTGACGGCTGCACTCGGGCATGGGCTGCCGCTGCGCAGGCGGGAGCGGGCGTGAGCGTAGAGCGCGATCGGCTGGCCAAACTGCCGACAAGCCCGGGAGTCTACCTCTTTCGCGATGAGCGGAATCAGGTGCTCTACGTGGGGAAGGCGAAGTCACTCCGACCGCGGGTTCGGAGCTACTTCCAGCGCGAGGCCGACCTGTCGGCGAAAAATCGTGAGTTGATGAAGCTCGTCGACGATCTCGAGACGATCGTCGTCGGGAGTGAGGGCGAAGCGCTCATCCTCGAGGCGAACCTCATCAAGGAGCACCGTCCTCGCTTCAACATCCTGATGCGGGACGACAAGAAGTACCCGTACATCAAGGTCACCGTCCGTGAGCCGTTCCCACGGGTCTTCGTCACCCGGCGGGTGACCAACGACGGAAGTCGATACTTCGGGCCGTACACGACCGTCGGTCCGATGAGACAGGCACTCGAGTTGATCAAGCGACTCCACACGGTGCGCTCCTGTCGATACAACCTTCCGAAGGACGGCCCGGAGCGCGCCTGCCTCGATTACCACATCGGCAGGTGCAAGGCTCCGTGTGTCGGGCTTCAGAGTGAACCCGACTATCGCTCGATGATCGACGAGATTCTTCGAATCCTCGAGGGTGAAACGGAGACGCTACGCGCGGAGATCGAGACGCGGATGCGCGAGGCCTCGGCCGCACTCGATTTCGAACGTGCGGCGAACCTTCGCGACGTCGTGACCGGACTCGATGCACTGGCCCGTCAGCAGCGCGTTCATAGGGCGCAGGGAGGGTCGTTCGAC
Organism: Gemmatimonadota bacterium; assembly: GCA_039585535.1. Lineage (GTDB taxonomy): Bacteria > Gemmatimonadota > Gemmatimonadetes > Longimicrobiales > Gaopeijiaceae > UBA2589. The sequence goes on from JBDGVS010000455.1 coordinate 1,718, forward strand.
GTCGTCGCGATCGCCCGCGACGGAGAACTGGGTGCGGGTGTGGTACTCAAGGTGCGGGCCGGGCTGCTTCTGGGTCGCGCGTCCCAGCGTTTCGCCGAGATTCTGAATGAGAGCGATGCCGACCTTCTCGCCTCACTCGTGTCGCGTCACTACCTGAGCGGGGGAGACGCCGTGAGCGTCGATCTGCCACAGCACGTGCTGCTGCCATGTGACTTTGATGATCGTGAGCTACTCGCTGAGATCCTCTCGGATCAGTCTGGGCGGGCAGTGCAAGTGGGTGTGCCGCAGAGGGGTGAGAAGCGGCGACTGGTTGAGTTGGCCGAACAGAACGCTCGCCATGTGCTCGAAGATCGGGTGACGGCGCTCGCATACGCGTCCGATCGTGCCGAGGAGGCGCTCTTCAGCCTCCAGGATGAACTGGACCTGAAGGTGGTTCCGCGGCTGATGGTTTGCTTCGACATCTCCCATATGCAGGGCTCGGATACCGTGGGCAGCGCTGTGGTTTTCGAAAATGGAGAGCCCAAGCGTGCGCTCTACCGGCACATGAAGGTGAAGGGAGCGTGGGGCAACGACGACTTCCGATCCATGGCGGAAGTCGTGGGCCGGTACTTCCGGCGCTGTCGTGACGAGGGGCGGCCGATTCCCGATCTGGCGGTCATCGACGGCGGGAAGGGGCAACTCTCGGCTTCGGTCGAAGCGCTCGATGCCCTGGGCTTGAAGGACGTCGCCGTCATCTCACTCGCCAAGAGAGAGGAGGAGGTCTTTCTGCCCGGTCGCTCGACACCCGTGATGCTCGATCGCCGGAACAGAGCGTTGCACCTGCTTCAGCGTATCCGGGACGAAGCTCATCGATTTGCCGTGGCGTATAACCGAAAGTTGCGGAACAAGCGGACAATCCGCAGTGATTTGGGGGATATTCCTGGTGTGGGCCCCAAGCGTCAGACCGTACTTTTGCGTC
>JBDGVS010000456.1:0-2675 GCA_039585535.1 Gemmatimonadota bacterium
CCCCGAGCTCGAATTCGAGGTCGTGCGGGAGTTTCGGGACGGTCGATACGTCATCACACTGGCGCGTATTCGCGGAGCGAACGTCGACTGCCCGACGTGAGCTTCAGCCCGGGTGCTCTGCTACCGATTCCGGCCGGGTGAGGTCGCGGGCTCCCTCGAGCACAAAGAACATCTGGGAGGTGCGAGAGAAGACCCCCCGGACCATGTCGAACGCCGCGAACACCCCGTTCAAGAGCTGGTAGAGCGGGTGCGTCGGAATCGGCCGGGAGCTCGAGGCCTGAATCCACCCTTTGCGATGGAGGGCGTACATCACACTGGTGGTCCAGAACGGGGCCCCCTGTGTGTAGCGTGACTGCCGTACCGTGAGTCCGGACCGCTCGGCGAGCGCCTGGAACGCGGGTGCATCGAAGAGGACCCAGTGACGTGGGCAGTGGTAGCCACCCCAGTTCCTGTGGTGGAACAGCCGTGCGTCCAGGCTGTCCATGTTGGGCGTCTTGATGACCGCGAGGCCTCCTGGAGCCAACAGCTCTCGCACCTTGTCGAGGACCGCGCTCGGGTCCGCGACATGTTCGATGATGTTGAACAGGATGATGAAGTCGAAGCGTCGATCCGGCTGGAAGTCCTCGAAGCGGGCACAGTGGTACATGTGCCCCCGACGCCTCGCCTCGTCGCCCGCGTCGGAATCAAGATCGACCACGGTCGTCGAGTCCACCCTGGCATCGGATCGCTTCAGCGTGTCGAGCGTCCAGCCCACGCCTCCGCCCACATCGAGCGCGGCCAGCTCCGTGCCGGGGATGGAGCGCAGCAGCTTGGCGAAGAAGCGTCGGTCCAGCCGATCCTTGATCCGGAAGGTCGGAGAGTGGATGACGTTGGAGTCGAAGCTGTAGTAGTTCGGAGGGTAGATCTCGGCGAGCCGATCAATGGGCATCGGATCGATGAATACGACGCCACACTGGGGACAGCGGTAGTAGTGAAAGACCTCGGCCGTTGTGAAGTACTCCTCGTCACTCGCCTCGGCGTATTGCAGCGACTCGTGCGACGAGCAGATGGGGCAGGTGGGTCCGCTCACCGGCTCTTCCCGACATGGAACAGCTTCCGGAATGTCTGCACGTAGGTCGTCGAGTGCTCCTCCATGAACGACCGCGCCTCGGTCGACAGGAGAAAGCGCTCGAGCTCCGCGAGCCGCGTGCATGACAGCTGCGGGTCCCAATGATGCAGCATGTGCCGGTTGAAGCCCGCGCCCCCGAGAGTGCTGGCCAATATTCCGTCACCGAACAGCCGGTGGATCGCGCCGTGTACGACCTCGGTGTAGTCCACATCGTCCGAGGCCAACTCGTCTCGATGCTCCAGCAGCTGACGAAGGGCGCCGAAGAAGGGGAAGAAGACCGCGACCCCGAGTGTCCATGCGAGTGCCACGGGCCACCATCCGCCCCAGACGAGGCCCAGCAGAAGTCCGGCGTTCAGAGCCAGGCCGTATACGAATAGCAGCCGAGTCCTCGAGGACTTCGGCACCTCCTTTTCCTCGAGAAGGCTCGAACGCCTGCGCATGACGCGGAGCACTTTGATGCCCAGCAAGGACTCGACCAGATACCGAACGTTGAGCGGGTCGAAGTAGCTGATCTCGGTATCGTCCGGAGATCCGAGGAAACGGTGATGATCGAAGTGGATGGGCCGGTAGCTGGCCACCGCCATACCTACCGGACCACTCACGAAGAGATCGGTCAGGAGGTCATTCGCTTCGCGCCGAGGGTGGAGATTCCAGTGGGCCGCCTCGTGCAGGAAGAGTTGGAGGTAGGCGACCGCAAAGCCGATCCCCAGGGCGAAGGCTGGTACCGTGATCACGCCCGCGACCATCGAACGGTCGACAAGGGCTGCGTGCATGAAGACCAGGAGCGAACAGGAAATCCACCCCCCCGCGATGTGTATCCACGCCACACCGTACCGCGGGGTGAGTCCTCGGCGATACTCGCGGAAGGACTGTCCGGAAGGGTCGACGAGATCAGCCTTGTTCAGAAGCTGACCGATGTTGTCCACACTCGCGTGATCCATGAGCTGCCGGTCTGGCTGTCCCCCCGGGGCACTCGTCTGTCAGGCCTCATCAAGATGGGGCTTCACTCGTCGACTTGCAGTACCTCGACCGGATCCACCGCCGCGGCCCATCGAGCCGGCATGAGGCAGCTGAGGGCGACCACCGTAAGCGTCGAGATGATGACGGCTCCCAGAACGGCGGGATCCCGACGCGACAGGAGGCCCACTCGAAACCCTCGCGCGCGAGCGAGCGTAGGTTCTCGTACCTGCTCGATCGGTCATACCTCAGCACCGGACGACTATGGACTCGTTGGTTTCGGATATCCGCTACGGCGTCCGCATGCTTCTCAAGACGCCCGGTCTGACCATAGTTGCGACGTTGACGATCATGCTGGGTGTGGGTCTGACGACTCACACCTTCAGCGTCGTCTACGGGTCGGTTCTGCGCGGCCTTGATTTCGATGAAGGCACATCGCTGATCGCCCTGAGCGAGGACGTTCCATCGCAGGGGAATCGTGGAAACGGGATTCCGATTCTCGACCTGATCGACTGGCGAGAGGAGCAGACCTCGTTCCGTGGGCTCGCCGCGGTCACTCAGGGCACGGTGAACCTGGCCGACGAAGGCTCCCCTCCAGAACGGTTCGACG
>JBDGVS010000457.1:0-2672 GCA_039585535.1 Gemmatimonadota bacterium
TGAGCTCGAAGAGACCGTGCGCCACCGCGATCGTGAGATCGCCGAGTTGAAGGCGCAGCTCGCCGGGTGGGAAGAGAGCTACGACGCGATTCCGAAGCGCGACGATCTCTTCACGACCGTCTCTGGGCGCGAGGTACGGCCCCTTTATACGGAGCTGGACCGGGCCGAGTCCGAAGATGACACGGATTCCCTCGGTGTCCCTGGTTCATATCCCTTCACACGCGGTCCGTACCCGACGATGTACCGGACCCGTTTGTGGACGATGCGGCAGTTCGCCGGATTCGCGACGGCCGAAGAGACCAACGAGCGCTACAAGTACCTGCTCGAGCACGGACAGACAGGGCTGAGCGTCGCCTTCGACTTCCCCACGCTCATGGGCTACGACGCGGATCATCCCCGTTCGCTCGGGGAGGTCGGGATGTGCGGTGTGGCGATCTCGTCGCTGGCCGACATGGAGCGGCTCTTCGAGGGGATTCCGCTGGACCAGGTGTCCGTCTCGATGACGATCAACGGCCCTGCCATCATTCTCTTCTGCTTTTACGTGGCGGCTGCTGAGAAGCAGGGTGTCGATCCGAGTGTGCTTCGCGGCACGGTCCAGAACGACATCCTCAAGGAGTACCAGGCGCAGCACGCGTGGGTCTACCCGCCCGAACCGGCTCTCCGACTGATCGTGGACATGTTCGAGTGGTGCAGTGAGCACACGCCGAAGTACAACCCGATTTCGATTTCTGGATACCACATCCGGGAGGCGGGCTCGACCGCTGCGGAGGAGCTCGCCTTCACGCTGCGCAACGGATTCGAGTACGTGGAGCGTGGGATTGCCCGCGGCCTCGACGTCGATGCCTTCGCCCCCCGGTTGTCGTTCTTCTTCGACGTCCATAACGACTTCTTCGAGGAGATCGCCAAGCTACGGGCGGCTCGTCGTATCTGGGCTCGCGGCATGAAGGAGAAGTACGGCGCGAAGAATCCGGATTCGTGGCGCCTCCGCACACATTGTCAGACCGCGGGTGTCACGCTCACGGCGCAGCAGCCTGAGAACAACATCGTCCGCGTCGCCTACCAGGCGATGGCCGCGGTGCTCGGGGGTACGCAGTCCCTCCATACCAACTCGATGGACGAGACGCTGTCCCTACCGACCGAGAAGGCCGTGCGGATCGCCCTGCGCTCTCAGCAGATTCTCGCGTACGAGTCGGGCGCCGCGAACACCATTGATCCACTCGCCGGCTCCTTCTACGTCGAGCAGCTCACCGACGACCTCGAGCGCGACGCACTCGCGCTGTTCGAGGAGATCGACGGAATGGGCGGCGTCGTTCCCGGGATCGAGGAAGGGTGGTTCCAACAGGAGATCGCGGCTTCTGCCATGCGCCAGCAGCGTGAGGTCGAGTCGGGAGACCGGGTCATCGTCGGCGTGAATAGCTTCGCCGAAGGCTCGGGAAAGCTGGAGATCGACACCCTCAAGCTGGATCCGGGCATCGAAAAGCGGCAGGTGGCGAAGATGGCCGCGATGCGTGAGGAGCGAGACGCGGCGGTCGTGGAGGCCACGCTTTCCGCCCTGACGGAAGCCTGTCGAGTCGAAGAGAACGTCGTTCCACGCATCCTCGACTGTGCCCGAGCCTATTGCACATTGTACGAGATCCGCGCCGCGATGGAAGAAGTGTTCGGCGCGTACAAAGAGCCCGTCTTTTTCTAGCAAGACTCCCCGTACGAACCCGATATGACCGACGAACGGAAGATCCGGATCATCGTGGCCAAGCCTGGCCTCGATGGACACGACCGCGGTGCGAAAGTGATCGCAAGTGCGTTTCGTGATGCCGGTTTCGAGGTGATTTACACCGGCCTGCATCAGACCCCGGAGATGATCGTGAGTGCGGCGATTCAGGAAGACGTCGACGTGGTCGCCATGTCCGTCCTGTCTGGCGCGCACATGACGCTTTTTCCACGAGTGAAGGCGCTTCTCGACGAGGCCGGGGCCGATCATGTCCTCCTCACGGGCGGTGGCATCATCCCCGAGGAGGACGTCGATGCATTGCTGGATCAGGGGATTGGGCGGCTCTTCGGGCCGGGTACGACGACTACGACTGCGATCGAGTACGTGACCGAATGGTTCGCAGCCCAGCAGTCGGCGTGACGCGGGCGACACGCCAAGCGCGGCCCTCCTCCCTTCCCACCACCCTGATCCCATGAGTGAAGTGACTGATCAGGCGACCGGGCGACTCGCGGCGATGTCCGCCGAACTGGAGGAACTCCGCACGCTGCTGAGGCTGGGGGGGGGAGAGAAGCGGATCGAACGTCAGCACGCTCAGGGTAAGCTGACGGCACGAGAGCGGACCGAACTCCTTCTCGATGACGATGAGGCGAGCGTCGAGGTAGGCATGCTCGTTGCGCACGATCTCTACGACGGGCAGGCGCCCGGCGCAGGCGTGGTGACGACTGTGGGCCGAGTCGAGGGCCGGGAGGTCGTCGTCGTGGCGAACGACGCCACGGTGAAGGCGGGATCGTGGTGGCCGGAGACGATCACGAAGATCCTCCGTGCCCAGGAGATCGCGATGCGTTGCCGCATTCCGATCATCTACCTCGTCGATTCCGCGGGTGTGAATCTCCCGTACCAGGGCGGAGTCTTTCCCGGGCAGTACGGCGCCGCGCGAATCTTCTACTACAACTCGGTGATGCGC
>JBDGVS010000458.1:0-2667 GCA_039585535.1 Gemmatimonadota bacterium
GCAACGAGTCACCCTGACGATTCCTTCAAGTTCGATATCTTGGAGTCCCCGGCTCCTCCATCCCATCGTAACGTCGATCGCCCCTTGCGACTGAACCCAAAAGATCTGGCCGGTTTCGGTGTGGTTGCCGGCACGCTGATCGCACTCGCAGTGCATACCGACGACGGACACCAGCAAAGTCACGTCCGGACGGTAGCGGCGGACCCGGGGGAGCAGTTCGCGGCGCATGCCGCAGAGGGAACGGAGGAAGCGTCCATCGCGCTGGTAGGTTTCCACCTCGTGGAAGGAGAGCACACCCTCCGGGACCAAACCGTGATCATCCACGGGGATCGGGTGCTCGACGTGGGGCCGAGCGGATCGATCGAGCTTCCCATGCACGCATACGCGATTCCGGCCCACTCAAACGAATGGATCGTCTCCCCCGGAGGCTCCGCATCGGATTTCCGACCGCTGCGACCCGGGTCCGTAGCAGACTTCCTCGTGCTATCGGCCGATCCGAGAACAGACCCTGAGGCAGTGTCTCATCCGGTCGGCTTCGTAGACGCCGGGGTCTGGGGGACGACAGAACTCCGGGTCACTGAGTCCGGCACCTCCGGAGGTTCGCGCTAGGGACTCTCGTCCCGAGACTCTGTGCTCAGCGTGCGCTCACCGGCAACAAGAAGCCGGTCGGTGAAGTCCTGACGCTCCTCGATGAGCTGCAGTCGGGCGTTCATCGTCTCTACCAGGTCGCGCATCTGATGGACATCGCCCTCGATCCCGGATTGACGGTCGCGCGCGTACATCTCCAGGAGATCGGCCACGCGCTTCGAAATGGGGCGGAGCACGGCGACTCCGCCGGCGGTAATGATCAACACGACCATCACGATCATCGGTGCGATCATTTCCCAGTCCATCCCGGAACTCCTCTCTAACGGGGCTCGTACGATACGGTGCACATCATGTGTGGTATCAACACAGTTGAGCCTACGTATAGAGCTTCTCCGCCGTTTCGTCTGGTGACCACGGCGAGCCGACGGCTATGTTACGTGCGCGAATCACCCAATCGGAAGTCTGGACGATGACCCTGCGCCGCATCTTCTCTCTTCTCCTCGTCGCTGTGGCGGCGTCTGCCTGCACCGACGCCGACGCCGCCCCCCAGGCCGACGTTCAGCCGAACGCCGACCTCCCCACCGTACTGGTCTACAAGTCAGCTACCTGTGGATGCTGCAAGGGATGGATCGCCCATCTCGAGGCCGAAGGCTTCACGGTCGATGCGCGTGACGTCCGTGACCTCATGACGGTCAAACGAGATGGTGGTGTTCCGCCGGCGATGTCGTCGTGCCATACGGCGATCGTCGATGGATATGTGGTCGAGGGCCACGTGCCGGCCGACCAGGTGAAGCGACTCCTGGTCGAGCGGCCGGACATCGCGGGAATCGCCGCGCCGGGTATGCCGATCGGCTCACCCGGAATGGAGGGTGCCAACGCTCAGCCCTACCAGGTGCTCTCGTTCACGCACGACGGTCAGGCCGCGGTATTCGCAGATATCGATCCTCGCTGACTCGGCGACCCATCCATGCCTCCTCCGCGGCCCGTGGTCGTCGTTATCGAAGAGCAGCCCGAACTCGGTCGAGTGCTGGGTGAAGTCCTGGGCACCGAAGGCTTCGAGGTCGTTCAGGTCCGCAGCGCGACCGATGCCCTTGAGGCACTGAATCAACAGGCCGTTGAGTTCCTGGTCTCTGATCTCACGATGCCTGGACACGACGGGGCCGATGCGCTCGTGTCGGTAACAGGGGCGTTTCCGGAGCTACCGGTCATCGTCATCCGGGACGAGCGTGACGACGACATCCCGTTCTTCGGCCCGTGGAGGCGCGACGGATCTCGGCTCCTGCTCCGGCGTCCCTTTCGGCTCGACGACCTGGTCGCCGCATCGAGAGAAATCTTCGGAGAGCGCAGCCCGGCCTAGTCGTCGTGCAGAATCCGCTCGGCGGGATCGTCGAGGTCGTCGAACTGCCCTGCGCGCACGGCTCCGAGGAAGAGCACCAGAAAGACCAGCGCGATTCCGACAGCGATCGGAATGAGGAAGGTGATGGCAATCATGCCTCAGCCTTTGACAGGCCAGAGCGCTCGAGCGCTCTGACCCGCCGCTCCACACGACCCGCGCCAGCGAGAACCATCCCGCTCGACAGCGGCATGAGCACAGCGGCCACCAGGGGATTCACCAGCCCCACCGCCGCAGCCGACACTGCCAGCACGTTGTACGCGATCGAGCGCGCCTGGTTGGCTCGAATGGCGCTCCGGCAGACGCGACTGACGCGTACCCCTGCGGCGAGCGGTCCGACCGACGGCACGCCGAGCACGGCGTCGGCCGTGAGAATACTCGATGCCGCGCCCGAGCCCATAGCCACGGCGACGTTGGCTGCCGCGAGCGCGGGGCCGTCGTTCAGTCCATCCCCCGCGAACAGAACCGTCCGCCCTTCTGCGCGCCAAGCCTCAATTCGTTCAGCCTTCGCGGAGGGAGACGCGTTGGGCATCGTCTCCTCACTCCCGATGGCCTCCGCAATCCTCTGCGTCGGCCCCGGATCGTCACCACTCAGAAGGGTCACGCGCATCCCGAGGGCATGAAGCGCCGCGACCGCGCTCCGAGAGTCCTCCCGGACCCGATCACCGATCCGGATGAGGCCGCGG
>JBDGVS010000459.1:0-2654 GCA_039585535.1 Gemmatimonadota bacterium
TTCAACAACAACTATCTGGGGCTGCGGAACCGGATGGCGATCCTATCCGAGGCCTATGCATATGACACCTTCGAGGATCGAGTCATGGGCACACTCTGGTTCGTGGAGGAGATCCTGACCTTCGCGCAGGAGCACGCCGAAGAGATTCGGAGCCTCGTGGCCGAAGCGGACGTGGCGTTGATGGACGAGGAGCAACTCGCGACTCGCGTGACCTTCGAGCAGTCGGAGGAAGAGGTGACCATCCTCATGGGAGAGGTGGACGAACTACGTCATCCGCAGACTGGTGAGCTCCTGCTCCTTCGACGCGACGTCGTGAATCCGGTCTCGATGTACGAGTTCGGCAGGTTTCGCCCGACCGAGACCGAAGCGCCGCCTGCGGCGTACTTTCTGCTTCCCGGGTCCGAGGACGCGATCGAACGGCTCCGTGTTCACGGAATCGATGTCGTGCCGGCCCCCGTTGGGGAGGAGGTTCGGGTCGAATTCTTCCTGATGGACTCGACGACTACGGCGACTCGCGACTTTCAGGGCCGCCGGGAGCGTACCATCCACGGAGCTTGGGAGGCCGGGCTGCTGGTTATCCCGGCAGGGACGATGTCCGTCCCGATGACTCAGCCACTGGGCCGTCTTGCATTCACCCTGCTCGAGCCGAGGTCGGACGACGGCTTTGCGAACTGGGCGATCTTCGACGAAGCGGTCGAAGCTGGAGAGTACCCCGTGCTGAGGCTGCCGCCGGGCGGGTGAGGTTCAGACGCTTTCCGCGCGACCAGCGTGGGGAGCTCTGCTAGGCCGGTGTCCGTGCGCCTGGAGGGAGTCTGCGCCCCAGATAGTTCCGCCAGAGTTTCGACGTAGCGACGAGAAAGGGGCGTGGATCATCGCGGGCAAAGACCATCTGCTCGGAGGTGAGCCAGGAACGAAGGATTTCGATTGGGCGGATCCTTCCCTCGGCGAGCATCGCTCTGCACGAGACGAGATCGTAGTACGGGTAGATCACTGTGCGCGATTCGTCGTAACGCTGGATCGTCTCGATTGGGACGCCGAGCGCATCCCAGTATGACATGGTGACCGTATCGACTCCGCACCGAGTCGCGAACTCTACGTACCCCCAGGCACGTGGGTTTACTTCGAAGAGCCGGAAGCCCCCGTCTCGTGGGTCGATCTTGAACTCCGCGTTGAAGATTCCCCGATAGGCGGCGCTCTTCAGAAAGGCCCGCAGGATTTCCTCCTCTTCGGCAACGACCTCTCGAGGTACCGACTCGAGCGCTGTACTGTTTCCGAAGTCGGGGGGATGCTGACGGAGACGTCGTCTGGCAAACAAGCCCCGGACCTCGCCGGTATGGTCAACGAATCCATCGATCAGGTAGCAGTTGGTCGGGGGGCCCGCGATGTACTCCTGGAGTACCATTTCGAAGCCGGCCTCCGCAGCCTGGACGAAGGCGTGCCGGATCGCTGCGCGACCCGTCGGACGAAGGGCTTTCTTTCCGAACGTCGCCTCGAAACGGTTGGAGTCCCTCGGTTTCAAGAACGCGCGCTGGAGCACTGCGTCGTCCAGTGCGTCGATGTCGGCCTCTGAGTTCAGGACCCAGGTCATGGGACGCGGTACCCCATGGCGCTCCAGGAGCGCATCCAGCCTTCGCTTGTCGGTCATGTCACGAAGTAGTTCGACACCGGCGGTGCTCGATGGGAACCGCTGCTTGAGATCCGTCGGGAGGCTCGCAGCCGCGAGGGCCGCCTTGTCCGATGTGGGAATGAGCACAGCACATGCGTGGCCGCACCGTCGGAGATTTCGTTCGAGTGAATCGTCGAGCCACGGCCCTTTGACCGGACGATACCAGCGACTCGCTCGTTCGTACTCCGGAGCGGGGCTCGCGCAAAACTGGCGAATGCCCGCTCGCCCGAGCGACCGCATGGCTCCAAGCGCCGTGTTCCCCGACCCCAAGACCAGAGCAGGTACCGGGCCTGCCTCGGCGAGATCATGCATCCGCTGCCCTACAGCTCGTCGACTCGCTGGAAGATGTGCACGCCACGAGCCTCGAGATGCGAAATCACCGAATCGAAACAGTCCACGTTCCGACCTACGGTCTCTGGCGCAGCGAGTCCCGGCTGGGTCCACAGCCCTTTCGCGACCAGGTTGGCCATGGCGGTGCAGGTGTACCCCGTCGTCCGCGCCATCGACATCGTCTCGGTATCGGGATTGTAGTAGTCGAGCAGATTGTACGTGTGACGTAGTCGCTTCCCGTCTTTCTCTCCCTCGACGATGATGCGCATGACGGTGAGGTCGGGCTCGCCTTCGTCGAACTTCCAGGCGTCGAAGAGGAGTGACTCGGTTACGTCTCGCGGCACGACGACACCCGAGGCGGCCTGGATCTCGTCTGACGAGAAGAAGCCCGCTTCGCGAAGAATTCGCATGCGGACGGCGTGTCCCGGATATCGCATGGTCTTCTCGACCATGTTCGGCGTCTTCGACGTCGTGTGGAGCGACCGGAGTCCGTCCGTGTTGAAGGCCTCGAGCGATCCGAGCCCAGGGAAGTCCACGAGCTCGACGTCAGAGAGCGCGGGTCGCGTGATCTCGACGCCCTCCCGGCGACTTCGCGCGGGCCGGACGTATTCCTGAATGATGTCGCCGGGTGAGAACGGGGCCTTGTACTCCCACGGCC